>JBFLYA010000062.1:0-11949 GCA_040757115.1 bacterium
GCCCTTAAGAATGAGAGAGAGATAAGAATAGCCATACATGAGGGAGAGATTAAAGCAATACTTGAGTTAGCGAATATATCAAGCCCTGTTGTAGGAGATGGAGCACCAGAACCTAAATATGACCTTAGTAAACTTAATGAATCAGATTGGCAGAAGTTAATAAATTCCTTTGGTAATTTACGGCAGTTAAATTATTCACCAACACAAGTAGGAGTAAGTACAACAAGTTTTGATGCAGTAAAGAAGGTATGTAGTGATGTAGTAAATACACAACTGGAGGCATTAGAGATAATAAAAGAGACAGTTGAAAAAGTGGGAGAACCTTTTAGAGATGCTAATCTTAATATTCCCTCAGAAGCAGGACAAGAAATAGTAGTGGATGCTGTTGTAAGGGCATTATGGGAAAAAGGTTATGCCTTTCTTGCAAGTAGCATTACTGCTCCATCTCTATTTGGTGCTACTGGCGCCTTTGACCCCAAAAACTTAGGTGACCCGACGGATGTGGCAAGACTGCTGTGGAAACAAGGTGAAGAGTTTATAGAGGAGAAGAAAGGAGAAATTTGGCAAATAAATTCTAATCTAAATCCTAATTGGACTTTTGAGGCTAAAAAAGACGCTTCTCAAAGACTTGAAATTAGTGTAAATCAGGCTATAGAAGATTATCTTACGAGTATTAAATATGCTAATGATTACAAGGTAAGACTTGTTTTCCCAGATGTTAAGTTTGACTTTGAGAAATATATGAGAGGAGACTATTGGGTAGAAAAAGTTGTCCCTAAACAGTAAATTTAAGGAGGTTTTTTAACGATGAAACGATTACAACTCTTAATAAAAATATCCTTATTTCTTATCCTTGGCAGTACTCTCATTGGTTGTGAGGACACTTCTACTGATACTTTCAATAAGATTGTTTTTGAAAGATATAAAAAACTTGGAGTTTCTGAAGCATTAAAGAAAGAAAAAAAACTTTAACTCCTGAAAGGTTAGATGAAATATTGAAAACACTACCTTTCCACTCTCAGATAGTTATGATGAATGAAAATGGAAAAAATCAAAGGATAATAATAAAAGAGTTTGGAAAAGGGATAAGTTTAAGTTCTCCAGTTTGGTCTCCTGATGGGAAAAAAATTTTATTCTTAAAGGTTAATAATCTTCAAAAGAAATGGAGTTTGTGGATAATGGATGCAAAGGGAAGAGAACAAATAGAGGTAGCAAAAGAAAATTTTATTATATCATCTCCTACTTGGCTCCCGACTGGAAATGAACTATCTGTTTCATCAAAATATAATGGATATTGGCAAATCTGGATAATGAATATTAATGAAAAAAAGTGGAAAAGGTTAACTGATACTCCTATTAATAAGATTGGGATGCAATACTCTCTTGATGGAAAGAAGATTTGTTTTATCTCTCAAGAAGATGGAAAGGGAGACATATTAGAAAAAATAGGAATGCCTCTCAAATATAGAAAATTTGATATTTATGTAATAGATGCTGATGGAAAGAATTTAAAGAAATTAACAAGTAATCCATCTAACGATGAAGAACCCTGTTGGTCACCCGATGGAGAAAAAATAGTTTACAGTTCCTTCTGTGATGGTAATTACGAAATTTTTGTTATAGATAAAGACGGTAATAATCTAAAGAGATTAACTTATAATTCTGTTAATGACTTTGTTCCTACATGGTCTCCAGATGGTAAAAAAATCGCATTTGTTTCCGATGGTATGCTTTATTTAATGGACCCTGATGGCAAAAACCAAGTGAAACTTACAGATAAAACCCAGTGTTATGCTGCTGATGTTATTTGGTCCCCTGATAGTAAAAAGATTGCATTTATTGATGTAGGAAATGCTTCAAACAATTATAATACTGATATCTACATTATTGACATAAGTGGTAAAAACTTAAAGAATGTTACCAATACCCCTGATTGGTATGAATCAGGTCTTTCTTGGCGACCGATGGTTAAGTAAAAAGTGGTAAAAATCCCACCTGTTTTTAGGTAATTTTCCCACTTCTTTGTAAAAAAATTATTGACAAATAAACCTAATGTGTGGTAATATTATTCATCATTTAAGTTAAAAGCAGGAGATGGAAAGATAAGAATAAGTGGAGATTACTATATAACGGCTTTCAAATAAATTTAGGCCACCAGTATAAATAGTAAGGGAAAAAGGAGGTGATTTAGAAAATGAAGAAGGTTATTATTTACTGGATGTTTGTTGTAATTCTTTGTGGTTGTGCTACAACAGGAACAAATGCGGCCAAACCTGATAGCAAATCGGGGATAAATGTTACTTCGACACCACCAGAATGTGGAGTAATTTTGTGTCAGGGGGATAGGAAAACTTTCTTGGGAACTACACCTTTAACTTTTAATCCCTCTATTTTTCTCAAGTCAGGTGAATTAGGATGGATTATAGTTTCTCATCGGGGGTATAAATCTGCATCGGTTCCCATTGGGCAAGAGATGAAACCAATCGAGATTACTTTAGATAGAAGGGAAGATACTTCCCTTGAAAGTGTTTCTCCAAAGCAAATTTCTATTTGTTTACTTCAAATTAGTGGATTTAGGGGTTCTAAAGCAGCGGAGCGCGATGATATTGAGATTGAAAATAGCAGAAAACTTCTATTAAATTACTTTCAAGAAGGAACTTTTTCACAAAAATATAAATTAGAAATATCAGAAGGGTCGCGTGAAATTCCAATAGAAAAATGTGAGTTACTAATTTCACAATTTGATATAGCATTAAAAGGACTCCTTCCAGAAGCAATGCCTTACTACTCTCGCCTTCCTGCTATTAAGGATAAGGAATCTCTTACTATACTTGCTGAAATGAGTAAAGCACAAGAAAGTGATGCAATTCTCTGTATTTATGGTGCAGCGTGTTTCAAACCAGCTGGTCAGAAGTTTGGAGAGGCTTTAATGTGGGGATCTATGGTAACATTGGCAGTAGTGGCAGCTGGAGAAGGATATACAGTTACTCCTCAACCAGGTCAACGCTACTTCTGGGAAGGGACGACTGATAAAGCTATCCCAAAGGATAGAGATGGTATTGCTCTAACAGCTGTAATTGTCAGGCCTGAAAATGGGGAGATACTTGCATTTGGGAAAGCATATCAACCAGGTAGATGTACTGACAAAAATGTTATCAAAGAAGTTACTGAAGATATTCTTCTGGTGATAAATCAAAATCTACTTAAATAATCAGAAGAGTATATAGATAAATCCAAAAATTAAAAGACTTCTGCAAAACAGGCTGATTTGTCATTGCGAGCGATAGCGAAGCAATCTCAACCCGTTGCAAATAAAGAGATTGCTTCGTCGCTGTGCTCCTCGCAATGACAGATTCCAGGCATTTTGCAGAACTCTAAAAAATTAACTATAAGGAGGAGAAAAAAATGAGAAAAGGAAATAAAAAGACACTGGTTAGTTTATTAGTTATACCACTATTATTCTTGTATGGTTGTGCTACGGTTCCAGTAATACCCCCTATGGCACTTGACCAGTCATATTTCCAAAAGACTCAAATACTTTTGATTAATTGTCAGGCATCAGAGTATGGTGGATTTCATACAGATGCACAAGGTGGAATAGTTGGTATGGTGGCTGATGCTACTCGAGCACAAAAATTGAAGGAGGCAATTAAACCAATAAATGCTACCTACATAAGGCACAAAGTTGTAAGTGATGTTAAAACTACTCTTGAACCTGTATTTGATAATATCAAATTAGCAGAGGGTACTACTAATCTCACTTTACAACCAGGAGAGCTTCTCTTAATTGTAAATGTTTCAGAATGGAAAATTAATCTTTCAACAGGTGCTTTTGGTCTGAAATTTGGTAATTACACAACCATGATGAAAGGAAAAGCTCAAATTACTAACGAAAAAGGAGAAGTAGTATTTCGAACAACTTTTGAGGTTAATACTGTACTTGGCGATACATTAGAAGGGTTAATTAAGGATGATGGTAAAGTAATTAAAGAGGCGATTAATGAGAATATCAACAAGATAATATCAGCCGTTACAGGAGCATTGAAAAGTACTGCACCTACTGAATTGTAGAAAAAAGCAGAAGAGAAAAGATAAAGAGAGTACTTATAAAGCAAAATAGGGGTCTGGAGTGAATAGGTTTGTGGCGGCGGTGAGCTTTGCAGGGAATAATTTAGATAAACTGCCAACGGGTTTACTTACTCCTTTCCAGATGGAATTTCTTGGCACAACTATTAAAAAGGTTGGTGACTACTACCAAAAAGGCGTGATGATTACTGGCAAAGAAAAGATATTTAGTGGTAAAGAGGTATCAGATGAAGAGCGGATAAGTTTAGCCGGGAATCTGTTAGGGGCGCATATCCAGAAAGCATTCGATAATGGTGTAGGAATAACCGATGCAGTAAGCAAAGGTCTGGCAGGATTTATTACTGATATGGTAGTAGATACCCCGAAAAATGTGGTTAAAGATGCATCTACGGTAACCAATTATGCCCTCCAGACATTAGCTAACCGGGCCATCAAGGCATATAGTTCGGTAGTTAAGACAGAGAGTGGTTATTATAGCGAGGTAGCAGGCAAGATTATTAAAGATGTAACCTTACCTCTGGACATATTAGAAAAGGGGATGGGGTTAAGTGGATGGGTGACAGTGCCAAGAATCTCCTCTATCACCAGCTTTTAGATACATTTGGCAAAGAGCCACAAATTACTAATCCGCAAATCCAAAATCCAGGCCAAAGCACAGAGACGTTCACTGGCGTAAATGAAGAAAACAATGAAAGATTCAAAGCAGACGCACAAAAGGTAATGGAGATAATAAAAGAGACAGTTGAAAAAGTGGGAGAACCTTTTAGAGATGCTAATCTTAATATTCCCTCAGAAACAGGCCAATCAATAGTAGTAGAAGCTGTTAAAAAGGCATTAGCGGAAGCAGGTTATTCCTTTCTTATACCTAGTGCTCTGTCGCTACTCAAGTGATTGATTGGCCGTTGTCCCCCGCTGGCGGGAGTCTTATCGTTACCCACAAGTCCAAATATAGTTAATTGACAATTATCAATTAGCCATTATCAATTCACAATTAATATTTGATGTTGACAAAATTAACAAATAATGGTCAATTGTTAATTGTAAATTGTCAATTGTTAATTATTGGGGGCTGCATTCTTCTATTTCAGATTTCATATTCCACCCCCTTAATCCCCCGCCAGCGGGGAACATCAATTGAGTAGCGACAGAGCACTAGCATAAAGGTTAAAATAGTGTATAGGGTTCTGCAAAATAGGATCTGGGAGAGACAACAAATAAATATTAAATATCAAATATCAAAATGCAAAATTATATCAATTTTAGTTAATTTCTGCCTCTTTAATAAGCCTTATATCTTAACGCCTATAGGTTAACAACCCCCTAACCCCCTTTATTAAGGGGGAATATTTGCTTCTTATTCGTGTGCATTCGTGTTGACAAAGAGGCAAAAACTTTATAGAATTGATATTACATATCAAATTTCAAAAAGAACTTCGAGAAAAGACTGTTAACGAAAGTAAGTTATGGCTTGCATTACTTTGTAATAGTAAACATGCTAAACCAGAGGAAGTAGCATGGTTTCTCAAAGAGTTGGAGGAATTTGGTAATATCTTTGCTTCAAGTATTTTAACGCTGAAAGGAAAGAGATAATTTTACATTTTGATATGTAATTTTTATATTTGCTTTTTGCATTTTGATCTTTGAAGGAAATTCCTTTTGGACACCAAATCTGCATAGATTTCACTATTAGAGTTATTTTCAGACACCACCAAAAATAAGGAGGTAAAAATGTCAAAAAAAGTGGTAATGATAATTGCAGGGATAAATTTCCGTGATGAGGAATACAAGGTGCCAAGAGCGATTTTAGAAAAGGCAGGAGTAGAAATCAAGGTCGCTTCTTCAGTAACGAAGCCTTGCCGTGGAGTGTTAGGAATGACAGTCACGCCGGATATGCTTATTAGCGAAATTAATGTTGGAGATTACGAGGCGATAATATTTGTTGGAGGAGGTGGGTCATCTGAATACTGGAATAATGAAACCGCCTTATCTATCGCCAGAGAGTGTATTAAGTTAGATAAGCTTTTATGTGCCATTTGTATTGCTCCGGTTACATTAGCTAATGCAGGAGTCCTGAACGGCAAAAAGGCAACCGTTTTTTCTTCAGAAATAGCCAGATTAAAAAATAAAGGCGTCAATTACACCGGTAGAGATGTCGAAATTGATGGCAAAATTATCACGGCAAACGGTCCTGCCGCCGCAGGTAAATTTGGTGAAGCAATCGCTAAGGCTTTAGAGTAATGGTAACCATTTAGGTAATCCTTTACCGCAGAAACGCAAGAGTTCACAGAGAGGAAAATATCTTTTTTTTTCGTGTTTTTCGCGTTTTTCGGCGTTTAAAAAGGCTTAAAAATAGGTAAGCGTTCAGGTGGTGTAACAAAAGGAGATGTGGAGATTAAGGAGATAGGGAGATATTATTAAAAAAATTGAAATTAATAGAAACTAATAGAAATTTATGGAAATTTGTTGTTTTCCACAATCAATTTCTACCTATTTCTATAAATTTCAATCTATTTCTATTATCTTATCTCCATATCACTCTTATCTCCTTATCCCCTTTCTTACACTTTTGATATATAGCCTGAACGGTTACAACGATTGATTGCGTGGAGATATAAAAATACCAACTTCATAATTCTTAAAGGAATTAATCATGAGAAAATGGATAATCGCTATCGACGGTCCTGCGGGTGCAGGAAAAAGCACGGTGGCAAAAATAGTCGCTAAAAAACTAAAAATTAAATATATAGATTCTGGGGCTATTTATCGCGCTATTACCTGGAAAGGATTAGAACAAAAGATTGATTTGAGTGATAAAGAGGCTGTAATTGAACTAACAAAGAAGATTAAGGTTGAGTTAAAATCAAAGAAAAGTGTCTTTGTTGATGGCAAAGAGGTAACCAGAGAAATTAGAAAACCTGTAATTGACCAGAATATCTCTCTTGTGGCGAAAAATGAAGGAGTAAGAACCCAGGTAGTGAAATTGCTTCAAGAATTAAGTGAAACAGGTGGCGTAATTATGGAAGGACGAGATATTACTACGGTTGTCTTACCCAATGCGGATGTTAAATTTTATCTCGATGCAAATGTTTTAACCAGAGCAAATAGAAGGTATAAAGAATTATTGGAAAAGGGTGAAACGGATATAAATTTTAATCAAATTCAACAAGACATCGAATATCGAGATATGCAGGATAAATCAAGAACTACTGGTCCATTAGTCAAAACCAATGATGCAATTTACCTTGATACCTCCAATCTAACGATAAATCAGGTTACCTCCGCTATTATCAGAAGGATACGAGATATTCAAAGATTTAATCACCAGAATAAATTATATTTAATGATATATCTAATCGAAAGGATACTTTTTAGAATATTATTTAATTTTAAAGTAACCGGGCAAGAAAATATCCCATTAACTGGTGGGGTATTAATTGCCGCAAATCATCAAAGCTACGCTGACCCACCGGTGATAGGTGCGGCGTTACCAAGAGAGGCATATTTTATGGCAAAACAAGAACTATTTAATTATACCTACCTTCGCTGGCTTATCAGTAAGTTAAATTCCTTCCCGGTTAACCAGACAACAGTCACTGCACAAACATTTAAAAAAACCATAAGTTTATTGGAACAAGGATATGGAGTTGTGATATTCCCTGAGGGACAACGAAGTTTTGATGGTAAATTACAATCAGCAAAACCAGGGATAGGGCTGATTCTATGTAAGGCGATTGAGAAATGTCCCCAGGTTAAACTTATTCCTGCAAAAATATTGGGCACGGATAAGGTCTTACCGCGAGGGTCAAACAAGATTAACTTTTGCAATATTGAGGTAAGATTTGGAAAACCAATTGATATAAATCAATTTACTCATCTTTCTTCTAAAGAAAAATATCAGGCAATTGCGGATACGATTATGGAAAAGATAGATAACCTCTAACTCAATAAGCATCTGTGATTCAGACAGAAGTCTACAAATATATCACTCCTAACGGAGTTTATAAAATATATTCAGCCCTGTAAGGGCGAGATGTTTATAGATTTATCGTCTCAACATCAAATTAGCTCCGTAGGAGCGATATGTTTATTGAGAAAGTTATAGATATTTTCGTGCAAAAGTTTGTTGGCAAATTTTCAGAGGAAAAAAATGGAGATAATCAAAGTAAAAGATGCCGGATTTTGTTTTGGGGTAAAAAGGGCAATAGATTTAGCTCTGGAAGCGGCTAAAAACGAAAAAAATCATGTCTATACATTAGGTCCGCTGATTCATAATCCCCAGGTGTGTGAAGAATTAAGGAAACAAGGGATAATTGAGGCTAAATCATTAGATGAGATAAAATCAGGCGTGGTTATCCTTCGTTCTCACGGCGTCCCACCTAAATTATACCAGGAAATATCCAATGCCGGGCTTAAAATAGTGGATGCGGTTTGCCCGAGTGTGAAAAAAGTCCAGGAAATAGTGCTTAAGCTAAAAGAAGAAGGTTATAAGGTAGTTGTTGTTGGAGAAAAAAATCATCCAGAGGTAATGAGTATCGTTGGAACTTTAGAAGGTGAAACGATTGTTGTCGAAAACCCTCAAGAGGCAAAAAAACTTAAAATAAGGCGTAAAATAGGCGTTATTGCCCAAACAACACAAACTATTGGTAATTTTAAAAAGGTAGTTGAAATACTTTTAGATAAGTCCAGGGAATTAAAGATAAATAATACCATTTGTAAGGCAGTAGAAAATATTCAGAAAAGCTCCTTGAATGTGGCAAAACAAGTAGATTTAATGTTAGTTGTTGGCGGTAAAAATAGCGCCAATACAACTCGCCTTTTCCAACTGTGTAAAAATAAGACAAAATTCGCCTATCACATTGAAACACCAGATGAAATAGCCCCGAAATGGTTAAAAGGGATAGAAAAAATTGGTGTTACAGGCGGCACATCTACCGCCAATTGGCTTATTGACCAGGTAATAGAGAGATTAAAGTATATGGAGTAGTTCACTTCTATTAGATTCTCCTGAAAATATGGAAGTAGAAAGTAGAGAGTAGAGAGTAGAAAGTAAAGAAAACATCACTCCTCACACTTATCTTCCCATCTCCCACCTTCTATCTCCTACCACTATTTTCATTCTCATTTGTGAACCAACGGTTCATGACCGTTCTCCTGAAAATAATCCGCAGATTTCGCAGAGGACACAGATTTTTATTTTTTTATCTCCCCGCTGGCGGGAGATTGAGAGGTTAGGGGATTCTTTTATTCCCGAATCCCGAGCCCCTTAATTTTCATCGTCATTTGTGAGTCGTAGACTCATGAGCGTTCTCCTAAAAATCAGGCTCTCATTTCTTTCTCAATATCCAAGTTCCTTTAGCATCCCCAGATTATCCTTCCATTTCTTTTTTGGTTTAATCCAGAGTTGAAGAAATACCCCCCGGTTAAGAAATACCTCTATTTCTTTTCGAGCTCGCTCCCCTACCTTTTTTAACTTCTCACCCTTTTTGCCAATTAAAATTATCTTCTGTGATGCTCTTTCTACATAAATTACAGCCCGGATGTAATCTTTTTTTCCTTCTCTTTCTTTAAACTCCTCAATAACAACCGTTGTTGAATAAGGAATTTCCTGTCCATATTCCTCAAATATCTTTTCCCGAATTATCTCACTCACAAAAAATTTCTCAGGTTGGTCGGTTAAAATGTCTGTTGGGTAATAAGGTGGGTTTTTAGGTAGATATTTCATAATACACTCAAGTAACTCTCCAGTTCCGTCTTTTTTAATCGCAGAAATAGGCATTATCTCTTTAAAATCATAAACTTTTTGCACAGAGTCAATTAGTGGCAAAAGCGACTCTTTTGAAACTAAATCAATTTTATTGATAACCAGAATTGTGTCTTTTTTATAATCAAGGAATTCAAGTTCAGGTTGCTCCTGGGGTTCTATCATAAGTATAACTAAATCAGCATCTTGTAAGGCTAAATGTAGGGTTTTGTTCATTAATTCGTGGAGTTTATACTTAGGTTCTAATATCAACCCAGGTGTATCCAAAAATATAATCTGGTAGTTTTTATCATTGAGAATACCCAGTATTTTATGTCTTGTGGTTTGAGGTTTTGGGGTAACCGCAGACAACTTTTCGCCTAAAAATAGGTTAAGCAAGGTTGATTTTCCAACATTAGGTTTTCCAACAATAGATACATAGCCACAATGGAATACATTTTTTTCTTTCATATCAATGTTATATCCGCTAAATTCTTGTAGCCGTTCACCGCAGAGACAAAAGAGTTCGCAGAGAAAAACACACCCCTACCCTCTCTCAAGAGGGGAAAATCTATTCACCAGAGACAGAAATTTCCTTTTTTTGTGCATTTTGGGTCTTTCGTTGTTTATTAATCTTTTAATACTTACTTTTGACTAACTGTTTTTAAGTCTTTTTAAACACCGAAAAACGCGAAAAACACGAAAAAAAAGATATTTTCCTCTCTGTGAACTCTTGCGTCTCTGCGGTAAAAGATTACCTCAACGGTCATCCTGAAACTTATTATATCGTAAAACATCCCGTGTGTCAACTAAAAAATATCCCTTACCATAACCACTTCAACCTGATTACGGACACGGAAAACGGACACGATTTACGAATTTTCAGTGTTTTCATCCGTGTCCATCTGTGGCTGAATAGTTACATTTTTTTCTATTTTCTAACGCTGGAATAAAATTATTTATTGACATAAAAAGAAAAATATTGTAATATATTATAGAAGTAGAGAGATAAATGCGCCCGTAGCTCAGATGGACAGAGCGGTGGACTTCGAATCCAAAGGTCGGAGGTTCGACTCCTCTCGGGCGTGCCAGAAGCGCCTGTAGCTCAGATGGATAGAGCGTCGGACTCCGGATCCGAGTGGGGAGGTTCGAGTCCTCTCAGGCGCACTAAATTCGGTAACTGGCAAATGATGAGTGGTGATTAGTTACCAATTACCATTTACTAATTACCAATCATTGGGTCGTTAGCTCAATCAGGCAGAGCAGGGGCCTCTTAAGCCCAAGGTTATAGGTTCGATTCCTATACGGCCCACCAACTGGTAACTGGTAACTGGTAATTGGTAACTGGTGATTGGTAACTAATTACCATTCACCACTTACCATTTACCAAAAATAAGGAGGTTTTTAATGTACGCTATTGTTGAAACAGGTGGAAAACAATATAAGGTAAAGGAAGGAACTACTATTACTGTAGAAAAGATTGAGAGCCCAATAGGTGAAGAAGTAACATTAGAAAGGGTCTTAATGATTTCTAATGGTGATGATGTGATAGTGGGGAATCCTGTAGTAGATTGTGCCAGGGTTATTACACAGGTAGTAGCTCAGACAAGAGGCGAAAAAATTACAATTATGAAGTTTAGACGACGAAAACATTATAGACGGAAAATGGGGCATCGGCAAGATTATACACAATTACTGATTAAAACTATTGAAAGATAAAGTTAAGACAATTTTTTTAGATGAGGTTAGAAAAAATGGCAGAAGATTATTTTAAAGAAATAAAACAAATGTTAAAAGAAATTGCTCAAGGTCATAAAGAGTTTGAGGAAGAACAAAGAAAGACAGATGAAAAAATCCGTAAGGTAGGTGAAGAAATCGAAATATCTTCGAAAAAGACAGATGAAAAAATCCGTAAGGTAGGTGAAGAAATCGAAAGACTTACGAAAAGAACAGATGCGGAAATCCGTAAGACAGGTCAGGAAATTGAAAGACTTATGAAAAGAACAGATGCGGAAATCCGTAAGGTTAATAAATCAGTAGCAGGAATAAGTGATGGTTTTGGTAGAATGACTGAAGGATTCGCACTTGCTTCTATAGAAGAAGTATTCAAGAAACTTGGAATA
>JBFLYA010000062.1:12049-18930 GCA_040757115.1 bacterium
GAAAAGAACAGATGCGGAAATCCGTAAGGTTAATAAATCAGTAGCAGGAATAAGTGATGGTTTTGGTAGAATGACTGAAGGATTCGCACTTGCTTCTATAGAAGAAGTATTCAAGAAACTTGGAATACATATTAATAAGACCCTTCCAAGAGTCAGAAGTAGAAGAAATGGTGACCATCTGGAAATAGACTTACTTAATGTAGCTAAAAGTGATAAGAAAGAGATGGTTATTATTGTAGAAGTGAAGAGTTATCTCCGAACCGAGGATGTCAATGATTTTTTAAATGATATATCAAAGTTTTATGATTTTTTTGAAGAGTATAGAGATAAAGAGATAATAGGTGTGATTGCCTTTATGAATTATGCAACAGGGGCAAAGGAATATGCAGAAAAAAGAGGATTCTATCTCCTATTTTGTTCAGAGGATTTAATGAAAATGGTAAATAAAAAAGGTTTTACACCACAGGTGTGGAGTTACAATTAAAGTATAATGGTAATAGTAACTGTTACTCGCAATCCAGAGGGAAAAATTGTAGGATTTAGTGGAACAGGACATGCAGATTTTGCTAAAGCAGGTGAAGATATAGTATGTGCGGCAGTATCTGCCCTCCTGCAAAGCACAATTAAAGGACTACAAGAATATGTAGGCATAAATTTAGAAATAAGTAAAGAAAAGGGCTCCCTTGAAGTCAGGATAAAAAAAATAGAGCAAAAGTTTCTTCAATTGCCAACAGATGCTATCTTAGAAACTCTTGTATTAGGATTAAAAGCAATTGAAAAAGAGTATAGAAAGTATATGAAATTGATAGAAAGGAGAAAATAAAAATGAATGAAACCTTAATGATACAATTATTGATAACTCTATTAATAATTGGGACTATCCTTAATTTCTTATTACCTTTATCCGTGGCTTATTTAGCCAGTGTAGTAAAAAGAAGATTTGGGAAAGACTATACGGATAAATATACCGAAGCCGCAGAAATAGGTGTGATGGGTTCTGAACAGTATTTTTCTACTTCAACCAGTGAGGTTACCCATAAAGATAAAAAAGATTTAGCGGTGGATATAGCTAAAAAGATATTAGCCAAAGATGGTATTATAATTAAATCACGAGAAGATGAGGATTTACTCTCAGATGTTGTTGAATCCGTTGTTTTTATGCTAAATGGTAATAAGGAAACAAAAGAACAAGGAAATGAGTCCTAACTTATTTCCCTGTTAACTATTGCAGGAGGTATGAAATGGCACATAAAAAAGGAATGGGGAGTTGTAAAAATGGCCGTGATAGTGCGGGAAGAAGATTAGGTGTAAAACGCTCTACCGGTGAATTTGTTAATGGCGGAACAATTATTGTCAGACAACGCGGCACAAAATTCCTTCCAGGACGAAATGTAGGTCGCGGTGGAGATGATACTTTATTTGCTAAAACAACCGGGCAGGTAAAATTCCATTCGCAAAATGGTAAAAAATTAGTCAGTATTATTCCCTCGTAGGAGGAAAAGAAGTAGAGAGTAGAAAGTAGAGAGTAGAGAGAAATAATAAGATATTGTCTTTCTACTTTCTACTTTCTACTTTCTACTTACTCTATATTATGTTTGTTGACCACGCACAAATAACCGTTCAAGCAGGTAATGGCGGGAATGGTTGTATAAGTTTTCGACGAGAAAAATATATCCCTTTCGGCGGTCCTGATGGTGGTGATGGCGGAAGGGGAGGAAATGTTGTTTTATCTGCAAATGAAGGATTAGTTACCTTGCTTGATATTCAAAAAAAACGATTCTTCAAAGCCCCAAAAGGAGCTCATGGCAAAGGTAGTAATTGCACCGGGAAAGATGGTGAGGATTGTATCATCCTTGTTCCTATCGGTACACAAATCTTTGATGCTAAGACTAATGCTCTCTTAGGTGACCTGATTTCTCATCAGCAAAAGGTAATTGTGGCTTATGGTGGTAGAGGTGGAAAGGGAAATACTCATTTTGCCACCTCGATAAATCAAGCCCCAAGAATTGCTCAGGAAGGTAAAGAAGGCGAAAAAAGAATATTAAATTTAGAGTTAAAATTAATCGCCCAGGTAGGATTAATAGGCTACCCAAATGTCGGTAAATCCACTCTTCTTTCTAAAATCTCTAAGGCTACACCCAAAATCGCCGATTATCCATTTACTACCTTGACCCCTAATTTAGGAATGACTAAATTAAGTGAGTTTGTCTCCATAATTGTTGCTGATATTCCTGGTTTAATCAAGGATGCCCATAAAGGGGTTGGACTGGGCCACAGATTCTTACGACATATTGAACGAACTAACCTTTTAGTTCATATCTTAGATATTTCCCAGAACCCAATCTCTCAATATAATATTTTAAATGAAGAATTAAAACTATATAAAATCAAAGATTTAATTCAAAAAAAACAGATTGTTGTTATAAATAAAATGGATATTAGTGGCTCTGCAGAAAAGTTTAAAGAAATTAAACCATATTTTACTTCATCAGGGATTCAACCTATACCTATTTCTGCCTTAACTGGACAGGGAATAGATGAATTGTTAATCGCCATACAAAAAAATGAAAATAACCTTATCCAAAGCCAAACGAATTGTGGTTAAAATTGGCACAAGTCTTTTGACCACACCAGATGGAATTTTAAGCACCACTTATCTTTCCAGAATAGTGTGCGATATCGCTAAATTGCAAAATGCTGGCAAAGAATTTATCATTGTTACCTCCGGAGCAATTGGCGCTGGGATGCAAATTTTAGGGTTAAAAGAAAGGCCCAAGACGATTATTTTAAAACAAACCACAGCCGCCGTTGGGCAAAATAAACTTATGGAGGTATATGAGAGATTATTTAAAAAATATCAACAAACTATTGCTCAAGTTTTACTAACACACCAGGACCTTTCCTGCCGGAAAAGCTACATTAATATTTGTAATACTATCTTAAAACTGTTAGAATATAAGGTGATACCTGTTATTAATGAAAATGATACAGTGGCAATAGAGGAGATAAAATTTGGGGAGAACGATACCTTATCGGCTTTAATTGCCCAATTAGTTGAAGCAGATTTATTGTTAATCTTGACTAATACTGATGGGTTATATTCCGCAGGAGGTGAATTAATTCAAAAGGTAGAAGAAATTACGGATGAAATTACCCAAATAGCAACTGGAACAACAAGTAAGTTTTCCACAGGTGGAATGCAGACCAAGATTGAGGCGGCTAAAATCTCCACTCAATCAGGAACAACAATGGTTATACTAAACGGTAAAAAGCAAGGAATTATTGAAGATATTTTACAGGGAAAAGAATATGGAACTGTTTTTGTGGCTAAAAAGAATAAATTAAGTAGTCGTAAGCGATGGATAATGCATAATTTAAAACCTATGGGTGAGATAATCATTGATGATGGAGCAAAAGAGGCGATTTTAAAAAGAGGGAAAAGCCTTCTACCTTCTGGAGTTTTAGAGATAAAAGGTGAATTTGATGAAGGAGATGCCCTCATTATTAGAGATACACAAGGAAAAGAATTAGCCAAAGGATTAGTAAATTACCCTGAAACAGACCTGTTTAAAATAAAAGGCAAACAAACTAATCAGATAGAAGAAATATTAGGCTATGAGTACGGAGAAGAAGTTATACATCGGGATAATTTAGTGATATTATAGGTTAACCCGTCCTGTTAAATCCTATCCCTTTTATCTTCAGGTGATTTTCTTTGATTGCAGTTTTTGCTCCAATGATTTCTTTGACTAACCAGAGATTTGACTCGATATGGTCGGTCATTCGTGGGATTATATATTCAGAAGTGCCATCTGCCAGGCTGGCGTAGATTATTAATTGGTCGGCTAAGAATCTATCCACGGTTGCCTTTGTATTGAGGTCTTCAAGTAATGTTTTCGCTACATATCTACCGATTTTTTCAGAACTTCTACCTATTTTACCCGCCATATCTGCTCCAATGAAGCAGTCAGTATTGGTTTTAGCACAAACAAAAAGATTCGCCCCTTTTTGCAATGAGGTTTCATCATCAAGTATCTCAAATTTCGTCTCATAGCCGCTTTGTTTTAAAATCTGCTGGCAGGTTTCTGCCATCCGCTCACTTACCCGACCACTTTTAAGATGAGAAGATAAAGATATACCTCTAATTTCAGTAATTTCATTCTGCTCAAGTAAAACGATAGGTTTAAGTTTATGTGGTGTCGGGTTCACCTCTAATTCAATAATTCCTCCACCTTCTGGCACATATCCTGGTCGAATTAATCGCAAATGAGCCTCAATACCCATTTTTCTAATGGTCGGGAATAAAACCCGTTCCATATGGAAGGCACTGGGTGCAAAATCCTGAAATAAACCACCAGAAATTCTGAATGTAGATGGTGTTTTACCAAAACAGACAACAGGTAAAATCGTCATCGCCAGCATTGTTGTTGAACCTGCGGTGCCAATATCCCATTGATATTGACCTGGCTTTATATTTTTGCCTGGTTTAAATGTTAATATTTGCGAGCCAACCTCTGCATGTTCTAATTCACCACCAACTAATTCTTTACAGGCAAATACAGATTTTAGATGTTGATGTCTAAGACCTGGTTTTTCTCTTTTTGCCCGGATATTTTTTATCTGTAATTCCTTACCCAGCAAGGCACAAAGCCCAACACAATACCTGAGAATAGTCCCACTACCCGAATATTTAGAACCATCTATTTCTATCATCCCTTGTCAGCACCTCTTTTATACCCAAATAAATTGAGTTTGCAAATATTTTGCTCTAAAAAGGAATCAAGGATTCGAGGGGTCAAGGATTCAAGGGAGGTGAAAAATAAGGTGTTCACTCGACCCCTGGGGAGTATTGGGGGGCAAACCTTGAATATTGAATTTATAGTAGTTATTAACGAAAATTTCTTATAGAACAGATATAGCAACAGGGTTGATGGTTTATAGTTGATAGTTTATAGTTGATAGTTTCATAGACTATCAACCATCAACAATACTAATGTGAACTTTTGGTTAATACTTACTATATTACTTCTCTTTTTGTCAAGTGAATTCTATAATCAAGGTTTGGCCCCAATCCCATTCCTTTTCTACGCCAGGCTGTCAATCATTTGGGTTAAAGCCGCGCCGGCGGGTACCATTGGAAAAACATTTTCTTCCTCTACGATTCGAAAATCAATCAAAACAGGTTTTGGCGAGGCAATTGCCTGTTCCAATGCCGGACAAACATCCTTTTCTTCGGTGACGCGGAGACCTTCGGCACCATAAGCCTCGGCTAATTTAACAAAATCAGGCGATATGGCTAAAGATGTCTGGGCATATCTTTTATTGTAGAAAAGTTCCTGCCATTGTCTCACCATCCCTAAATATTGATTATTCAGAATAGCCACATTTACGGGTAATTTATACTGAACAGCTGTGGCTAATTCCTGAATGTTCATTTGGATACTGCCATCACCGGCGATATCGAAGACGATTTTATCAGGATTGCCAACCTGGGCACCAATAGCCGCTGGAAAACCATAACCCATTGTTCCCAATCCACCTGAAGACAGGAAATGTCGTGGATAATCGCATTTATAATATTGAGCCGCCCACATCTGATTTTGCCCAACCTCAGTCGTGATAATTGCCTTACCGTTGGTAATTTTACAAATCTCTTCAATTATAAACTGTGGTCTTAATTTTGAATCACCTTTTTTATAAACAAGTGGATGTTTTTCCTTCCATTTATTTATTTGTTTAAGCCAGGGTTCAATTGTGGGTGGTTGGACTATCTTATTTAATTCCTTTAAAACACACCTGACATCACCAACTATCGGGAGATGAGCAGGAATATTTTTGCTAATAGATGCCGGGTCAATATCAATATGAATGATGGTGGCATTTGGTGCAAATTCATCTAATTTGCCAGTGATGCGGTCATCAAATCGAGCACCAATAGCAATAATTAAATCTGTCTCCACCATTGCAAAATTGGCATATTTAGTTCCATGCATACCTAACATACCCAGAAATAAAGGATGAGTTCCTGGAAACCCACCTATACCCATTAATGTCGTGGTAACCGGGATAGAAGTTTTTTCGGCTAATTCGAGGAGTTCCTTATCGGCACCTGAGCTAATTATACCACCACCCGCATAGATGACTGGTTTTTTCGCCTTTTCAATCAATTCAGCGGCTTTCTTAATTTGTCCCGGATGTCCTGGATAGGTTGGGTTGTAACCACGAATTTCAATCTTTTCGAGATGTTTATATTCTGATGTTGCCGTGCTGACATCCTTTGGTAAATCTATCAGGACTGGCCCTGGTCTACCTGTTGAGGCAATAAGAAAAGCCTCTTTGACAATTCGGGCTAATTCAGATGTTTTTTTAACTAAATAATTATGTTTGGTAATCGGTCGAGTAATCCCAACAATATCTGCTTCTTGAAAGGCATCATTACCTATCATCGGTGTTGGGACCTGTCCAGTTAAAGCAACTATGGGAATAGAATCCATATATGAGGTCGCAATACCAGTAACTAAATTAGTCGCACCAGGCCCTGAAGTGGCAAGGCAAACACCGACTTTGCCAGTTGAACGGGCATATCCGTCAGCCGCATGTGCCGCTCCTTGTTCATGTCTGACCATAATAAATTTAATCGGGGCATCAAAGAGAACATCAAAAATAGGCAAAACTGCCCCACCTTGATACCCAAATATGACCTCGACACCTTCTTTAATTAATGATTCAATTAAAATTTGAGCTCCGCTTAATTTATTCATATTCTATATCACCTACCTTGTAATACCTCAGTTATTTGGGGGAATGAACATTAACCTGCGGAGGACAGAGCAATGAAAATAGTAGGCAAGTAGGTAGTAGGTAAGTAGGAAAGGGATAAA
>JBFLYA010000063.1 GCA_040757115.1 bacterium
TAGCATAAATAAAATATTCTGTCAAGAAAAATTTTAATATCAAAATTAGAAAATACTGAAAAATAACATCCTGGTATTATACTGCCTATTAGCGGTTTTTATTTTACTGCATTATAAATTTTTTTCTTGCAATTATCCCATAAATAGTGTATTATTATTATAATATTGAATTTAGAAAATACTGAAAGTGAGGATATCAGATGAATCTTCTGGAACAAGTTAGTGATGTTATGCGGAAAAAACATTACTCAATTCGTACTGAACAAACTTATGTAGAGTGGGTAAAGCGATTTGTACTTTTTCATAACAAAAAGCATCCAAAATATATGGGAGAGAAGGAAATTTCGCAGTATCTTTCTTACCTGGCAACTAAACAGAATGTTTCTGCAAGTACACAAAATCAAGCTCTTAATGCTATTGTCTTCCTCTATAAACATGTTCTTGAAATTGAATTGGGTGACTTTGGTCATATAGAGCGAGCTAAGAAACCAGAGAGGCTACCGGTAGTGATGGATAAGGCAGAAGTAAATCGTGTTTTATCAGTAATCTCAGGTACCTATGGGTTGATGGCAAAGCTCATTTATGGTTGTGGACTACGACTTATGGAATGTATCCGTTTGCGAGTTAAGGATATTGATTTTGCCCGGAATCAAGTGATTGTGCGAGATGGAAAAGGGATGAAGGATAGAGCGGTTATTAACTGGAAGTTTACATAGGATAATACCCATAAATAAGGCATGAGAATAATCGTTCCGTTAGGAACATAATATCGGTAGGAATAGATAGACAAATCAATCAGTTCCGTAGGAACGATATATTGGTAGAAAATTTAATTCTAAGTAAAGTTTTGAATAATAACTGCTATAGAGTAACTATGCTACCGGAAAGTTTAAAACCATTGCTATCAGAACATCTAAAACGGGTTAAGGTATTGCATGAACAAAACCTCAAGAATGGTGTTGGAGAGGTACATCTGCCTTTTGCGTTAGAGCGGAAATATCCTAATGCAGGTAAAGAATGGGGTTGGCAATATGTTTTCCCATCAAAGAAGATATCTAAAGACCCGCGTAGTGACAAGATGCGTCGGCATCATGTTAATGAAAGTGGGCTGCAAAGAGCAATCTATAGTACTGCTCGTGCAGTTGGTCTTTCAAAACCAGTTAGCCCTCATACATTTCGACATAGCTTTGCTACACACTTACTGGAGGCAGGGTATGATATCCGAACAGTACAGGAATTGCTTGGTCATAAGGATGTATCCACTACAATGATTTATACACATGTTATCAATAAAGGTGGGATGGGAGTACAAAGTCCACTGGATATGTTAAATGATTTCTTAAACTGTGGATATTGTTGGAAACCCTATGTAACGCTCTCAACTTAAACCGTCTAATGATAGAGTTGAGCGGCGTGCGTTAGCACGTCCGCTCCAACAATTTGTTAGGAGGTATTATAAGTCTATTTGTGAAGTATCAATATCAAATATTTCTTTGAATCCTTTTTTGCCTTTTTCTGTAACATCAAATACTGTCTTTTTACCTTCTTTTGGGCTTATCCATTCCATTTCGATTAAGCGTTTGAATAATATAGGTGCAAGTTTTCCTCCTAAATGCTCGAAGCATTTACCTACAGCAGGTAATTTCCATTTTGTTTTAGCCATTTCTTCGTCTCACTTTTTTCTTTTAATTGATTGACGCTTATATTGAGCCATATTTTCAGCATGCCCTTGTATTCCCATTTCACGAATTTGTTGAATACATGATGCTCTGTCAGATTTGAATATTAAACCGAAGATTTTAGAAAAAATATTGTTAAACTTTTTGCACTCATTAGGATTCGTAAATTCTTTACAGTCAGCACATGATGAGTATTGATTCTCAATACAGCATGATCTAATTTTGCACCATGACGCTTTTTGGTTATCGTGGCAAGCTGGGCATTTATCTCTAAGATACGCCCCGCAGTCACCACAATAAAGACCACAATATGCTACCAAATTTTGATTGGCCACAATTTCTTTCATTTTATTCTCTCTGAGAAACCTAACACTGAATTCAGCGGCGGCGGGGAGAATTGCCACTAAACTTTGTAAACATGATTACCCCTTGAGATACTACAAAACTTTCAATCACGGCACAGTCTCCCGCCGTCCGCTGCAACGAATTGTTAGGTCAATAGTAACTATTCACCACGAAGAGCACGAAGGACACGAAGATGTTACAGAACAAATCTCTTTATGCCTTCTTTCAATCTTTCCACATTGAAATTTATCAACAAGCCAACTTTAATATTTGCTAACTTTATTAGATATTTCATCAAATTTCACTTCGTGTTCTCCCTGCCCTTCATGGTTTAATCTCTTTTAGTCTAACAAGTTATTATACAGTTTTTCTGTATTTTGTCCTACTTTATCACAATTGCCTCAAATTGTCAAGAAAAGTATTGACAAAACGACAACTTTTGTATAATTCAACTGGCTAATCATACTTTTTGGGGTGTTATACAGAAAGAGGTTAATACCAGATAATTAATATACCAATGGATGTGTTCCTCCTGAAAATATCCGCAAGATTTTACCGCAGAGGACACAGATTTTTTTCTAAAAATAGATTTGGAGTGCAATGACCGTGTTATTATTGCATCATCACGGATGATGCACTCCATATTTTCATTCTCCTCGTGTTCACTTTCTGTGGACATAAAGCGTTTTCTCTGAAAATTGGGGTTTGGATTTCGGGGTTAGGGGATTTTTTTATTTCCGAATCCCGAAACCCCAATCACGAATCCCTTTATTTCTGCGTTTCATCTGCGGTAAAATCTTGCGGAATACATTAAATCTTACAGAATCCTCCACACTGTAGCACGCTAATAGAGTTTTGCAAAACCAGGAAACTGTAGTTTTTAAGCAGGTATTTAAAACCTCTATTTTTATCAATTTCCTCCAAAGTTCAAAATGCAAAACTCGTTTATAGTTTATAGTTTATAGTTGATAGTTTATGGTCTATAATAAACTATCAACTATAAACTATAAACTTGAAATTTGATTTGTAATTTTGCATTTTGATATTTAATATTTATTTGTTGTCTCCCCCAAATCCTATTTTGCAGAACGCTGTAGCACGCTAAACATATACGGTTAGATTAACCATACCGATTAAAATTGAGTTAGTGACCGCGCATTTAGTTCTTCCCACACCATTTTCACCTTTTCTGCCACCCTTTTTTTAGAGCAGTCAGTATCAATCACAAAATCCGTTAATCTAACCTTTTCGGAAAGAGGTAATTGGGCAAAAATTCTCTTTTTAGCCCCATCTATCTCTAAATTATCCCGTTTCATCCCCCGCTTAATTTGTGTTGCCTCTGATGCCGTGACAACTATTATCTTATTTACCAGCGAAACCATGTTTGCCTCGATAAGTAACGGGGCATTGATAATGATTATTTTATTTGGTGTGGTATTTTGTATCCTTTCTATTTCTTCTTTTATTTTCTGGATAATAGGGGGATGAGTGATTTCGTTTAATTTTCGTAGATAAGTCTCATTGTTAAAAGCCAAATCAGCGAGTCTGGTTCGATTAAGTGTTAAATCCTTATTTAGAATTTTTGCCCCAAAGTATTCCTTTAGATTTTGCCAGACTGGAGAATTTGGGGCAACAACCTCTCTGGCTATTTTATCGGCATCGATAATTACTGCCCCAAGGGATTGAAATATTTTGGTAACAGTAGTTTTTCCGGTAGCAAATCCGCCGGTCAACCCTACAATAAGATTTTTATTCATTCTTTTATTTCCCTTAGATTCTTTGCGGCGTCTTCAGGGATAACGGTATTGATATAAAATCCTGTGCCCCACTCAAATCCAGCCACATGGGTAATTCTGGGAATAACCTCAATGTGCCAGTGATAATCTTTTAAATTACCTGGAAGGGAAAAAGGTGTTGTATGAATTATATAATTATATGGAGGGTCGTTCAATAATTTCTTTAATTTTAGCAAGGAGAATTTTAGAATCTGGGCTAATGCTGGGATTTGTTCTTTATTAATAGTTTCATAAGACGCACAATGGACCTTAGGAAGGATACAAATTTCATACGGAAATCTGGAGGCATAGGGAGAAAAGGTAATGAAATGTTCGTTCTCCATTACCAATCGCACATTATCTCTTATTTCCTGATGAACAATGTCACAAAAAACACACCTATCCTTGAAATTATAATAGCTTAAAGCACCTCTAAGTTCTTCCTTCACGCGTTTTGGAACAATGGGTGTGGCAATTAATTGAGAATGGGGATGGTCTAAGCTTGCCCCAGCACTACTGCGATGATTTCTAAAGACGAGTATATATTTAAATCGAGCATCCTTTTTCAAATCAATCATTCTCTCCCGATAACTCAAAAGCACCTTTTCAACATAATCAGTTTCTAAGTCCTCTAAACTTTTATGATGGTTTGGTGTTTCAATTACTATCTCATGTGCCCCTACGCCATTCATCATATCATATATTCCCTCACCCTGCCTATTTAACTCTCCTTCTATGCGTAATGCAGGGAATTTATTCGGAATAGTTCTCACCCACCAACCTGGTGTATTTGGTGCAGTGCCTCGTTCACGCAGACAAAGTATTTCCGGTGGAGTTAGTGCCTCATTTCCTTCACAAAATGGACATCTTCCACTATTTATTGTGAACTCTCCTTCTGGGACATGAAAATCAGATGGTCGTTGTGCGCGCTCCGTCGCAATTATTACCCATCTACCAATAACCGGGTCTTTTCTTAACTCTGGCATTGTTTCCTCCTTTTTATTTCCTTTTTAATATATTTTTGAACACCCTTGATAAATTGTTGGGCATCATTTAACATATGCAGTGCCTTTTCTTTATCTGAGTTAAAAATCCTTCCATCATCATGTAACTTTTTAAAAGTAAGATATGGTTTAACATCTTTTTTATCAATAATCCCTGATTGCAAGAAATTTAACCCAAATTCTTCAATTGGCTGTGAATCAGTATCCGGTTCTATTTGTTTAGCGTAGAGTATGGCTCTGGCACTATGATAGACCGCATGATGCACCTTCATCATTGCCTCCGCATAATTCCCCATTTTCCACATCGTTGTGGCTAATTTTATCTTTTCTTCACCTACTTTTAATCTGACCAGAGCTTCTTCCCATAATTGTGAAGAATCCTCTCTCATCTCACTTTCTAATCCTTCCTTCCCATTTTAATTTAGTCTGCAACACTTCATAAAAACTTCTCTTTTTTGGCTTAACCAATTTTATTATCTGTTTGGCAGATGTTATCTCAATCTCATCTTGCGGATTAAGTTTCACTCCTTGTTGTCCATCAATAGTCAGCATAATCTCTTCCTCATCTGATTCTACAACAATAGTGATTTTAGAAAGATGAGGTATGACCATTGGTCGAACCGATAAGGTATGGGGACAGATAGGTGTAATGATAATTGTCTTCATTTCAGGGATAACAATAGGACCGCCCGCAGATAATGAATAGGCGGTAGAACCTGTTGGTGTTGCCACAATTATCCCATCCCCTTGATATGTTGTCAGATATTCTGTATCAATCAGAACCTTTAAGGAAATAACCCGGGCTAAAGTCCCTTTGGTAATCACGACATCATTTAATGCCTGATAAGATAATTTTTTAACTTTAGCCAATAACAGCATTCGTTCTTCAATGGTGAATTTACCTTTCAGGACATCTTTAAGCGAGGAATATAATTCTTGTTGTGTAATTTCTGTAAGAAATCCCAATCCGCCAAAGTTTACCCCAACAATCGGGATTTCTTTTTCACCCATAACCTTAACTGCATGGAGCATTGTGCCATCGCCACCTAAGGCAATAACCAGGTCTGCAGTTTTTAAGGTTGCATCTGAGACTCCTAAATCTTTCTGGTTTAATCGCCGGGCAATCGTTTTTTCCATAAGTAAATTATATTTACCTTCTTGCGACAGCCACAACCTTAATTCTTCAAGGACATTTGGAGCCTCTTTTCGATTTGGGTTAATAAAAAGGGCAATTGTGTTTATCATCTTAATATCTATTAGGGGTAAGACATTAGTACCTGTTTAGCGTGGTCAGAGAGCACAAATGAATGGTACTGACTTAGTGCAAAACCACTTCAAACATAACAAATTGTGTAATACAAAATCAAAAATTAAATATTAAAATGCAAAATGACATATCAAATATCAAAAATCTTAACTTCGTATTTAATTTATTGCCTGACAAGTATTTTTGCATTTTGCTTTGTCCTTTTGATTTTTACATTTTTGATATTTGCATTAAGCGCTTCGTGGGATATTTTACATCGGTATTCTATTATTTACCAAAGAGTTACGCCTTAAATTAGGATCATTCAGAACACGCTAAACACATACTCAGGTTTTACCCCACCAACTCTTCCTTCTGTTTTAATTATATCATACCATTTTAGATTTTGCAAGAAGTTTTTTAGGTAAGCAGGAATTCTCGGTGAAAAATTAGATAGAGGTTCATTATTCCTTATTTTTCTCTCAAAATGTGTAACCGTTCAGGGGGATAATTTACCGCAGAGACACAGAGACGCAGAGAAGATATGGAAATAAATCAGATAACATAAAAGATTATTAATGCAGACATGGAAATACATAGGACATTGTGACCAGATTTGTTAAGCGTCTCGTAAATAGATTTTAATTTTTTTCTCTGTGTCTCTGAGGTGAACAGTTACAATTACTTTTCTTTAATAAAAAATCCCGGCAATGTCTTACTCTCCCACACCGTTACCAGTGCAGTACCATCAGCGTTAGAGGGCTTAACGACCGTATTCGGAATGGGAACGGGTGTTTCCCCTCTGCCATAATCACCGGGATTTTTTTTCAATTCTATCCTGTCTATAAATTATAAAAGATATTATTCCAAAAAAAACTACAAGCATACACATTGGTATAAGAATGGCTTCCATTTTACCTTTTACACTCCTTCTTTATTAGGGAATATCAATAATGCGCATCCAAATAATAAAATAAATACTATTCCACTCCCTACTAAAAGATACATATTAACTTTTCCTGAAATAATCTGTCCCAGGATAACAATTGAAAAGATATACTCAGCAACCTTTACAATATTTTCGGCTAAAAATTTTCTCTTTTCATTTGTAATTTTCATTTTATAGGTTTTTCTTTCGTCTCTATTTTCTCTTCTCTATCCTTGTCTAAAGCAAGTAATTCATTCTTTTTCTTCTCATACTCTTCTTTAGTAATTGTTCCTGCATCTACTAATTTTTTTAATTCTATAATTTCCTGGGCAATAGTAGGTTGATTATATTCCTTCGACAGAATAGAAATCTCACTTGCACATCCAGATAGTAATAACACAGATAAATTATAAATAACTATTCTCTTCCACATAATTAATTTCTAAAATTCAGTAAACTCTCTCCTTTTAAGCCCCGATAAATCAAGTGCGCCATCTTTCGGGCTCACGCTTATTTCCCATTCTTCCATAGTTAAGGCACCGATAAGTGCATCAATTTCTTTTCCATCCACTCTTCCTAAGTTATCAATTGGAACTACCTTTGTATCGAAAGCATATCCTTCCATCTTGCCTTCCACAGCACAGTATTCCTTTACCTCTATTACTCTCCCTCCTAATGCTACTTTATAAGGTTCAGATAGCAGACGAATAGGAACACCTTCTAAGAAGTCTCTGATAATATAGGTATGCACAGAACCTGTATCAAATAGTGCATTTACCTTTCTCCCTTCTATTTCTATCTCTTTTACAATTCTCATCTTAATCTTCCTATTTTTAAAAATCTACATAGGATAACGATTTAAAAAATATATTCACCTACCTTTACAATATTTTCGGCTAAAAAATTCCTCTTTTCATTTTATAGATTTTTCTTTTGTCTCTCTTTGTTTGTCTTTTCTAAGACTTTATCCTTTTCCTAAACTTCCCATCCTTTTCCTGATTTCTCTAGGACAATAACATCCCATTTCATTATCTTTTTGCCATCTTAATTCAACAAAATTAATTGTATTCTCCCTCGAAACCTTAAAAAGATCAAATATCGTATATGATTCTCTGAATGAATTTTTTGTGACTAATTCATATCCTACCCATTCTCTAACTGGTGACTTTGGAAAGGTATAATGTAGGGAGATGTTTTTTATCTCACAATCCATTCTCACACCATCTTTTTCTATGATTATTGATCTTCTCTCTGTGACATCTTTTCTTTCCCCTCTTCTTCTATCTCTATCTCCTGGCAGAAAAACTCCTCTTCGAGCAATAAAACCCTCATATTCATCTTTCTTAATATTACTTGATAATAATCCTTTTAGACACATTTCATTTTCATCATTACTTTGAGGATATAACTTGAGTAATTTTAAGAATTCCTCCTGGGCTCTTTCAGGTATAATATCACACCTTCTTATAGAAGGAAAATAAGAATATAAATCAGGATACTTCTCATTAAAAATTTGATTAGAATAGTAAATTTCAAAGAGTGGAGTATCAAGAGACAAACCAATTTTACCAATTTTCTTCGGCATCACTTTATATCCAATTTCCTTTCCCTCTAAGTTTGTAGCTTGCTTTGCTTCTAATGTTCCAAAAAATATTGTATAGAAATCTCTTTTTGTTAAAAGAAGAGTATCATTTATTTGGCCTTCCCTCTTTAAATATCCAACATATTGATACTCTAATAATGTGTCTAATAGAAACGCTTCAAATAGTGTAGTGTTTTGAGGAAGCATAATATTTTCACTTAAGAACTCTTTTTCAAAACTTTTGATTGGTCTATGCCGTTCAAATTTAAGACCACTAATAACAAAATTATTCACACTGTCTAAAATAGATTCACCATTTTCATCACTTTTCTTAAAAAGAAGACTTGCTTCCTTTCCTTTAAATTTATATCCTATCCTTTTTAATGAATTCTCTATTAACATCATCTCAGGCATAATATTACTCCCTCTCCCTTTTTGTAAAAAAATCTCACTTTCTCTTTTTGTTGCCTGATATAAAGTATATTTACTATCTTCTTTCAAGCATCGTTCTAAATTCTCTTAAGTTTCTTTTGGGTTCTTCTCCTAAAATTTCTTCTTCTTCCCATAGAGAATTAAAAAACTCCCACGCTTCTTCATATAACATTCTTTCTGCCACTTCCTTTGTCTTTTCTATATTTGGATTTATTTTCCCAATGCCATAAAACTTTTTCAACCCTTCAAAATATGCAAATATCATTTCCTCTTCTTGTACAAACTTTATTCTCTTTTTCCATTTTTCACCTATCTTTCTTAGAAATTCTCTTTTAAGAAGCATATCTTCAGGCATTTTAATTATCCCCCTCCTAAAGCATCCTTCCCCTTCAAAATTAGATGCTTTTTTAACTTCAACTATAAGATAAATTTATTTTTTACTTATAGCGGTTATTAAGTAAAAGCGTTCCTGTTTTATGGATTATGAATTTAGGATTTGAGATTACAGTCTTCAATCCTCAATTCTTTTACCTTGTAATTCTCTATTCTTTATCTTTAATCCGTAATTCTTAAATTCGTAATTTATCAATTTGATTTTTGGTATATTATACTTTGAATAGTTACCAAAAAAGAAACAACTTAAAGTAGCACGGTCAAGTCGCACGACTTATTAGTACTGCTCAGCTCCCGATTGTCTCGAAGTTACTTAATCATCCGAAGATAATCTTGTTTCTTTTCAACAATCAGGGTTCAATAGATTACTCTACTTACACTTGCAGCCTATCAACCTGGTCATCTCCCAGGAGTCTTCAGGTGGTCTTAAGAAGTCTAAAGACCTAACTACTTGGGAATTCTCTTGCGAGAATTTCTTTTCGAAAGATTTTTAGAAGCATCAAAAGATCCTAACAGATAACTCAAAGAGAAATCTGTCCGAGATATCTAATCTTGGGGTGGGTTTCCTGCTTAGATGCTTTCAGCAGTTATCCCTTCCGAACATAGCTACCCAGCAATGCCACTGGCATGACAACTGGTACACTAGCGGTTCGTCCACTCCGGTCCTCTCGTACTAGGAGTAGCACCCCTCAAATATCTTGCGCCCGCAACAGATAGGGACCGAACTGTCTCACGACGTTCTAAACCCAGCTCACGTACCGCTTTAATCGGCGAACAGCCGAACCCTTGGGACCTGCTTCAGCCCCAGGATGCGATGAGCCGACATCGAGGTGCCAAACCCTGCCGTCGATATGGACTCTTGGGCAAGATCAGCCTGTTATCCCCGGAGTACCTTTTATCCGATAAGCGACGACCCTTCCACACAGAATCGCCGGATCATTAAGCCCTGCTTTCACATCTGCTTGACTTGTAGGTCTTGCAGTTAAGCTTCCTTGTGCCTTTATACTCTCCATGCGATTGCCAAACGCATTGAGGAAGCCTTGGGACGCCTCCGTTACTTTTTAGGAGGCAACCGCCCCAGTTAAACTACCCGCCTGACATTGTCCCTCAACTGGATTCACAGTCGTAGGTTAGAATCTAAATATAATAAGGGTGGTATCCCAAGGTTGACTCCACGCAGACTAACGCCCACGCTTCAAAGTCTCCCACCTATCCTGTACATACTATACCCAGATCCAATGTCAAGTTATAGTAAAGGTTCACGGGGTCTTTCCGTCTAGTTGCGGGTAACTTGCATCTTCGCAAATACTACAATTTCGCCGAGCCCCTCGTTGAGACAGCGCCCAAATCGTTACGCCATTCATGCAGGTCGGAACTTACCCGACAAGGAATTTCGCTACCTTAGGACCGTTATAGTTACGGCCGCCGTTTACTGGGGCTTCAGTTCAAAGCTTTAGAAAACAGGTAATTTAGTAATTAAGTGATTTCATGATAAGTCACTTCCTCACTTTTTCACTTCCTCACTCTATTCTCCTGACCTCTCTCCTTAACCGTCCAGCACCGAGCAGGCGTCAGACCCTATACATCGTCTTACAACTTAGCAGAGTCCTGTGTTTTTAGTAAACAGTCGCCTGGGCCATTTCTCTGCGACCTTTTCATGCTCAAAGAGTAAATCTTTTTACACTACTCAGGCACTCCTTTTCCCGAAGTTACGGAGTTAGATTGCCGAGTTCCTTAACGAGGGTTCTCTCGAGCGCCTTAGGATTCTCACCTCGCCTACCTGTGTCGGTTTTAGTACGGACACCTTCTAACCTGACTAGAGGCTTTTCTTGGCAGTGTGGGGTCGGTCAGTTCCCGGAAATAAATTTCCAGTCCCCGATTACCTCTTGAGGTTTAATAACAGCTCGGATTTGCCAGAGTTGTCCCTCTACAGGCTTAGACAGTCACTTCCAATCGACTGATGACCTACCCTTCTGCGTCACCCCATCGCTCATAACGGTTAAAAGATGGTATCGGAATATTAACCGATTGCCCATCGCCTACGCTTTTCAGCCTCAACTTAGGATCCGACTTACCCTGGGCGGATTAACCTTCCCAAGGAAACCTTAGGCTTTCGGCGAACGGGTTTCTCACCCGTTTTTTCGCTACTTATACCGGCATCCTCACTTCCAGTTCGTCCAGCAGTCCTCACGGTCTGCCTTCACTCTACAATGGAACGCTCCCCTACCATACATAAGTTTATTGAATTTTTGAGTTAATTGCGTTTGTTGAGTTTTTCAACTCTACAAACTCTCTAAACTCTATGAACTCTATAAACTTTTCTGTATCCATAGCTTCGGTGATGAGCTTAAGCCCCGTTATATTGTCAGCGCAGACACACTCGACCAGTGAGCTATTACGCACTCTTTAAATGATGGCTGCCTCTAAGCCAACATCCTGGCTGTTTTTGTATCTCCACATCTTTTGCCACTTAGCTCATACTTAGGGACCTCAGCTGATGGTCTGGTTTCTTTTCCTTTTGACTATGGGGCTTATCCCCCATAGACTCACTCCCATAATACCAGTAACAGCATTCGGAGTTTGATTGAGTTTGGTAACCTGGAGGGGTCCCATAGCCCATTCAGAGCTCTACCGCCATTACTTACTTTATGAGGCTGTCCCTAAAGACATTTCGGGGAGAACCAGCTATCACTGAGTTTGATTAGCCTTTCACTCCTATCCACAGCTCATCCCAAGTCTTTTCAACGACCGCAGGTTCGGACCTCCACGTGTGGTCAAACACGCTTCATCCTGGCCATAGATAGATCACTCAGCTTCGGGTCTACTAAATGCTACTAATAAATCGCCCTATTCAGACTTGCTTTCGCTACGGCTACATGGTTTTTCCCACTTAACCTTGCAACACTTAGTAACTCGCCGGTTCATTATACAAAAGGCACGCAGTCAGGCATTTCAGGATTAGATAATGGTTACTTAATCTTAGTTACCCAAGAGCTTTCTCCAAAATCCAATTTTAAACCTGCCATAGCCCTTCCACAGCTTGTAGGTATACGGTTTCAGGTACTATTTCATCCTCCTTCTGGAGTACTTTTCACCTTTCCCTCACGGTACTTGTCCACTATCGGTTGTTAGAGAGTATTTAGCCTTAGGAGGTGGTCCTCCCAAATTCCAACAGGATTTCCCGTGTCCCGTTGTACTCAGGAACTTAAACGCAGGAAGTTTATACTATTTCGCTTACAGGGTTATCACCTTCTCTGACTACTTTTTCCAAAGTGATTCAGCTATAGTATAAATTTTTGACTTCCCGGGTGCTACAATATACCTCTACCCCATTTAAGTCCTCTTACCCCTAAACTTGCAAAGTAGTATAGACTTTAACGCAAATTCAGGTTTAGGCTCTTCCGCTTTCGCTCGCCGCTACTGACGGAATCGAACATAATCATTTATTTAGTCTGTTGTTAAAAAGACAGAGTCTTAAAAACACATAACTAAATTTTTAATGATTAATTTTTTCTTTCTTTTCCTCAGGGTACTGAGATGTTTCACTTCCCCTGGTTTTCTCTTAGACTCTATGTATTCAAGTCTAAGTGATGAAGCATGACCTTCACCAGGTTTTCCCATTTGGAGATCCCCGGATCAAAGTTTATTTGCAACTCCCCGAGGCTTATCGCAGCTTATCACGTCCTTCATCGTCTTCTAACACCAAGGCATCCACCGTAGACCCTTAGTAACTTGACCATGCCACTTTAAGTTGATTCTTTTTTAAGATGCTCAAGTTTCCCATATTTAATTATCAAAGAGCGTATATTATTTATGGCTTTGTTGCCATTTACTTTCTTCTCTGTAATAACATAATCTACTTTTCCCTTCTTTCCTAACTATAATGTGAACAACCAATATATTTAACTAAAAATTTACCTTCTTTACATTGAATCATAACTTTTATATTTTTTAAACACTTCCAACACCATATTTCTGTTTCTTTTATGTCTCCTTCTTTGAAAATTTTAGAATCTATTATTACTTCACTCGACTTAGAAACTTTTTCTCTTTTTATATTTACTTTTAACAAAATATCTTACCTCCCAATAATTTCAACAACGAGATTAAAAATGTCATTTCATTCTTTCCTCTGTTGACTTATTGGAAATATTTTTAATTTACCTTCTTCCTTACAAACAGAAAATTTTTTTTTATTTAGAGCTACAATTTCGCACATTCCTTCCTTTATTTTTTCTGGATCAATTTCCAAAACTCTTTCTTTTTTTTGTTTATTTTCCATTTTTGTCACACCTCTTCTGATTTTTGGTGGAGATGAGCGGGGTTGAACCGCTGGCCTCCTGGTTGCAAACCAGGCGCTCTCCCAACTGAGCTACATCCCCTCTTTGGGTAATTGGTAACTATTTTAACCATTTACCACTTACCAAAAGTGGTGGGCCTATGTGGTCTCGAACCACAGACCTTACGCTTATCAGGCGTACGCTCTAACCACCTGAGCTATAGGCCCAAAGAAGTTATTTTAAATTTATCTTTCTGGAATGAAAATCTGTGGGAAGAAATCTTTTGATTTTTTGCTCAATTGACTCAATTTAGTGTGGGATTATTATTTTCTTCTCAATTTGTTTCATCTCTTACCTTACTTTGTAGCCCATAGCTCTATTTTTATAATAAAAATGCACAGTTTTTCTTCCTGATTTTATCTTGTATCCCTCAAAGCTGAATAGGAGTTAATAAAAGTCGTAGGGTTTTTTTGGAATTTGAGTAAACTCCTTAGAAAGGAGGTGATCCAGCCGCACCTTCCGATACGGCTACCTTGTTACGACTTCACCCCAATTATCAGGTTTACCCTCGACGACTGCCTCCTTTGCAGGTTAGCCCATCGGCTTCAGGTATAACTGACTTTCGTGGTGTGACGGGCGGTGTGTACAAGGCCCGGGAACGTATTCACTGCGACTATGCTGATTCGCGGTTACTAGCGATTCCGACTTCATGAAGGCGAATTGCAGCCTTCAATCCGAACTGGGGCTGGCTTTTTGAGATTGGCTCCCCCTCGCGGGTTGGCAACCCTTTGTACCAGCCATTGTAGTACGTGTGTAGCCCGGGACATAAAGGCCATGAGGATTTGACGTCATCCCCACCTTCCTCCAGTTTATCACTGGCAGTCCTCTTAGAGTGCCCAGCATAACCTGATGGCAACTAAGAGCAAGGGTTACGCTCGTTGCGGGACTTAACCCAACATCTCACGACACGAGCTGACGACAACCATGCAGCACCTGTGTTGACTCCCAGGAAAACCCGGGTCACTTCCCTTTCAGGTCATTACCATCAACATGTCAAGCCCCGGTGAGGTTCTTCGCGTTGCGTCGAATTGAACCACATACTCCACCGCTTGTGCGGGCCCCCGTCAATTCCTTTGAGTTTCAACCTTGCGGCCGTACTTCCCAGGCGGACCATTTAATGTGTTAACTTCGGCACGGAAAGGGTCGATACTTCCCACACCTAATGGTCACCGTTTAAGGCCAGGACTACCGGGGTATCTAATCCCGTTCGCTCCCCTGGCTTTCGCGCCTCAGTGTCAGTATCAGACCAGAGAGCCGCCTTCGCCACCGGTATTCTTCCCGATATCTACACATTTCACCGCTACACCGGGAATTCCGCTCTCCTCTTCTGTACTCAAGTAAGGCAGTTTCAAAGGCAATTTTAAAGTTAAGCTTTAAAATTTCACCTTTGACTTATCTTACCACCTGCACGCCCTTTACGCCCAGTGATTCCGAATAACGCTTGCCTCATACGTATTACCGCGGCTGCTGGCACGTAGTTGGCCGAGGCTTCTTCTGATAGTACCGTCAGCGTAGAGAAATTCCCTACTTTTCGTCCTATCTGAAAGGGCTTTACAATCCGAAAACCTTCATCACCCACGCGGCGTCGCTGCGTCAGGCTTTCGCCCATTGCGCAAGATTCCCCACTGCTGCCTCCCGTAGGAGTCTGGACCGTATCTCAGTTCCAGTGTGGCCGAGCACCCTCTCAGGTCGGCTACCCATCATTGTCTTGGTAAGCCATTACCTTACCAACTAACTAATAGGAAAGAAACTCATCTCAAAGTGATTATCCTTGCGAATGACCTTTCATTTTTAAAACATGCATCTTAAAAATTATATCCACTATTAGCATCCCTTTCGAAATGTTATCGTGGTCTTTGAGGTAGATTATCTCTTTATTACTCACCCGTTCGCCACTAACTAACCTAAGGTCCAAGATAAGGAGTTCCGGATATAAATACCCTTCGCTCTAACTCTCAAACCTTATTATGTTAGTCCGTTCGACTTGCATGTGTTAGGCACGCCGCCAGCGTTAATTCTGAGCCAGGATCAAACTCTCCATAAAAATTTGTTTTTTACTTTTGTTTTCCCCTAAGGCTAAAACTCCTATTCAGTTTTCAAGGAACATTCCTCTGATTATAAGTATAACACTTCGTCTGTTTTTTGTCAAGTGTTTTTTTATATTTTTTTTAAAAAATTTCTTTTTCCCCGTAACTATCTAAATTTATTAAAGTTGCAAAAGATGGATTTGGGAAATCCCTTTTTACATCCTCGTGTCGGGTTGAAGAAATAACACAACTGTAACGAGTTTTTAATATTTCTAACCCCTCTTTTGGTGATAATAATTTCGTTTTTATTTCGTTTTGCACCTTGTCAATTTTAAGTCCTGCTTTTAGTGGTCGTGGAGCCTTTTGCCCCAGTTCTAATGTCGTTTTAGGAACTATCAAACTTTTATTTAACCCCAAAATCTCTGCTGACAAAATAGCAAATTCAAACCTATTCATCACCTCGCTACCAACTACATTGTAGATACCTCTTTTATCCCTTTGAATCAGTTCAATCGTTGCCTCTACCAGATTATCTCTGAATGTAGGACTACCAATTTGATCTACCGGGATATTCATTATCTCCCCATTTGTGTTTTTTCGAATAAGTTGCATAATAAAATTTTTACCATCTCTATCATAGCCATAAACAACTGTAGTTCTAATAATGAGGTAATCGTGCAAATTATCTATAATTGCCCTTTCTGCCTCTAATTTTGTTCTGCCATAATAACTAATTGGATTGGGCAAATCAACCTCTGAATAAGGTCCTGCTTGTCCATCAAAGACATATTCTGTTGAGAAGAAGACGAGTTTTGCCCCAATTTCTTTAGCCATCAAGGCTACATTTGTTGTGCCTAAAACATTTATTTCAAAGGCCTCTTTTTGATGGTCTTCGCAATAATCTACATAAGTAAGTGCGGCAGCAAGAATAATCACGCTCGGTTTTATTTCTCTAATTAGTCGCTCAACACCTTCTCTATCGGTAATATCTAAATACTGAAGTTCATCCTTTACTTGCTGTTGCGGGTAGGATGTTCCGATAACCTCATTCTCTTTTGATAAAATTTCATACAAAAGACTGCCAACAAATCCCGATGCTCCAATTATTAGTATTGTCATCTTTACTCCTTACTGTTGGTGATTGATGATTGGTAAACCCTGATATTAAAAGTATACTCGATTGAAAGATAAATGTCAAATGTTTTTTACATTATCCAATCTTCTGACCACTTCCCACAAATATCAATACTCCACATAGTATTAGACAGCTAAAGGCAAATATGTCTCCAAATTTTGTATAAAATGTCCTTTTATTCATCGGAGAGATATTAGAAATAATCACCCCTTCTTTGCCTATATCCAGAATTTCTTTAACCTCACCATAGGGGGTAATAATCGCCGATATACCGGTATTACCTGCTCTTAAAAAATACCTTTTGTTTTCCACAGCACGAAATATATCCATCGTAAAATGTTGATAATAAGAACCCTCTGTCCGCGACCAGGCATCATTAGTAATATTTACGATAAACTCTGCCCCATTTTTTACAAATCTGCGGGTCAAATCACCAAATATCCCCTCATAACAGATAAGCACATTAAATCTTGCTGGTTTTTGAAACACGGTTAATTTTTTACCAGGTGAATAATAGCCTGCTTGCGGAAGTATCTTTCTCATAATTGGCAGAATACCTTCTAAAGGAAGCATTTCACCATAAGGCACAAGATGTATCTTGTCGTAGAGCTCAATTATTTTCCCTGAATTTGAGAATAAAAAGGCACTATTGTAATATTCGGTTTTTGTATTTTTAAACTCAATATGAGGTGCGCCAACAAGTAAATATGTTCGCATCTCCTTTGCCAGAGAAGATAATCTTTCTCTCAAAGAAGTAAGGAGATGAGGTGAATCAAGAATGGCGGTTTCGGTCCAGATAACCAGAGATGGTTGTTGATTTTTTGCCTTTCTGGTCAGACGAATTAGACCTTGAAGAATCTTCTCCTGGTTGATACTCCAATCCCAGCTTTTTTCTATGCCAATATTGCTTTGAATAATAGCTACCTTTAAATCAGGGACAGATAACCCTTTTTGCATCACCATAAATCCATAAATGTAATACCCAACAATCACCAGGAGACAAAAAGGTAAGGCAAAAGGAATTCGGATATATTGATGGCTAAAAATTGGCTTTTGGGATTTTAATCTTTGAGTTTTCACCTCTGTGAGTCGTTGCAACTGAAGTAAAACTACCGCCACGGCTGAATTAACTAAAAGAATTAAGAAAGAAATGCCAAAAACACCTGTTTTATCTGCTATTTGAATAAGCATAAGATTTTGATACTGGGAATAACCTAATATTCCCCACGGAAAACCACCAAACGGGAAAAAAGACCGGATAAACTCAATTGCTACCCAAACCAGAGGGGCAAGTAATACTTTAAAAAGCCTTATTTTATTGTCAAGAAATTTAACGATTAATCCAAAAAAACCAATGTAACTTCCTAGAGTTAAAATAATCAGAAGCCAACCAATGCTTAACATCCATGCAGGGACGAGATAGAGTTTTATCCCGGCTATCCAGTAAAGTAATCCACCAAAGAAAATCACCCCTGTCAGAAAACTAAAAATAAAATTTTTTAGTCGTCCTTGTTCTAACTTTAAAACTATCAATAAAGGAACCAACCCAATAAACGCCATTCCTGATAGGTTAAATGGCGGGAAGGCAAAAATTAAAAGGATACCCGAAAGTAGTGATAAAAAAAGTTTCAGGATAAAAAATAACATCTTGACTTTTAGTATATCAAATTTTATCCTCATTTGTAAATAAATTTTTTCGACCTGTGAAATAGGTCGACCTGGGAAAACAAAATTATACTCCACTGCTTGGTGTAAGAAAAGGAGATATGGGGATTATGGAGATAAGGAGATAAATTCATTCTAAAATTTTGCGACCTGTGCGGTTGGGAATTATCAATAATGATGGGATAAGAAGTTAAAGAAAAGCGTTAATTTTGCCGATATAAATGGTAGCAACAATAAAAAAAGGAGGGCTACCAAATGGGAAATTATAA
>JBFLYA010000064.1 GCA_040757115.1 bacterium
ATCTTTTCAAATCGTCCTTCCATCTTTTCAAATCGTCCTTCCATCTTTTCAAAGCGCTCATCAATCTTTTCAAATCGTCCTTCCATTTTTTCAAAGCGCTCATCAATCTTTTCAAATCGCTCATCAATCAATATTCGCAAACTAGAAAGTTCCTTGTCAAGATGAAGGATATGGTTAAATTGTGACTGCAACAGTAATGGAATAGCACTCTCTACTGTTAATTTGCCTTCTTCTTCTATCTGTCTTTTTGCGTTTTTTACAGCATTATTCAGGAAATTTTGTAATATTTCATCTTCTAACATAATCTTTTACCTTATACTCGAGTAAAGATTCATCCTAATTATTTAGCCTTCTGAAGTGATATAATAGTTGGTAGTTTCACGATTCAATTGAGCACGGTAGAAAAATAAGCTCCTCTGCTCCTTGTTCCTTGCTTCTTAAACCTACTATCTCACTTCATCCGGGTAAATTAATTACGCTTTACATTACCTTTATTTCACTATCCCAATTGCGTGTGTTTCAACCTTCATCCTACCACCAATTTGTGCTACCTTAATCTGATAGACATAGATACCATTTTCAGTAATCTCACCACCATTGGTTCTTCCATCCCAGATAGCCAATACTCGACTTGCTCCTGCTGTAACTAATGTCCTTGGTAGTTCTCTTACCTCTTCACCGGTAGTATCGTAAATTTTAACGGTAATATACGAATCTCTACCTAAATCACCATGAAATTCGGTGAAATTACTACCACTTGGAGCAAATGGATTTTCAGTCAAAACTAAGTTAGCCAGAATAGTATCCGGGTCAACATCCCGACCTGCTATCCCCTGGTCTTTTATCCCAATGGCAAATTTACCTGTATGATTTATCTTCGCCATTACAGTCCTTGAAGCAATGTTAACTACACTGGGCAACATCATCCAATCATAACCATCGAAATAGTAAATTCGTAAGTCTTCTGCTTTAAGCGGTTGTTTCTGGAAATTGTTAATGTCACACTCTTCTACCAGACCATCCTGGTCAGCATCTGCATACCAGATAGTTAAAGTACCTTCCTTATTGAAAAGTTTCTTTGGAGTTATTTTATAAGCTGTGCCCGCAATACCAACAAATCCATTCGGGATTTCGGCTAAAGATGCTGGTTCAACCTTAAACTCAACATTCGCCCCTAAAGCACCGGCCTGGATATTAAGTGTAATATCATTTACCTCACCAAGAATGCCGCCGTTGGCACCAATTGTTTGTGTCTTCGTAAGTTGCTTATACACTACAGTAACTTGAATAGAAGCAGGAACTGTACTCGTATTATTATTATCATCCACTACATTCAAATAGACTGTATATAGCCCTGGATTAGCGAAGGAATAGGTAATAGCAGAAGTAGTAGTTGCAACTATCTGTGTTCCATTACCCGCAAATTCCCAAATATATGTTTTGATAATCCCATTATCCGTTGATTTGCTACCATCAAAGATAACTGCCGCATCTTCTTCAACTGGCTTAGGATTTTGGTCAATTCCACTGTTGTTACAGTTAATATGAGGAACTGGAGTCTCTTTATCCTTCACAACTATACTTGTCTGGGTAGAAGCTTTATTTCCGGCATTATCCTGAACCTCTAATTTAACTGTATATGTCCCTATGTGGGTATATCTATGTGTACATTCCCAACCTGGTAAACTCAAGATATCTCCATCGCCAAATGTCCAGGTATATGTTACTATCTTTATATTATCTGTTGAACTCCCAGCATTAAATGTTACTATTTGATTTTGTTCTGGAGTAATTGGACTATAGGTGAAAACCGCTACTGGATTCTCATCATCTGTTATCGTTATCTCCCTGATACTGCTCTCTGATATATTTCCATCATCATCTCTTGCCTCAATGGAATATCTTATCTTCCCAACACTATTGTTATTCGCCGTAAATGTCAATGTCCCGGTCCAGGTTCCTACATTTGCTACCGTTGAGGTCGAATACTCATTCCCATCCTGATAGTAATGTAAGATTATACTGGTTACCATATTATTATCCGTTACGGTTACTGGCACAAATACAGGGTCTCCGGTCGTCCCTTTCCTATCTCCTAACCCAGAAATTACTGGCTTCTCTGAATCTCCGACAACTACATTTTGACTCGTCAAACTACCATTTCTTGCTGCATCCTTAACCTCTAATGTTACCGTGTATGTCTTTTTCTCTGCAAAACGATGTGTCACTACCCTCCCTGTAGCAGTCGCTCCATCTCCAAATCCCCAGTAATAACTTACTACACCTATGTTATCATTCGACCCACTCGCATCAAATGTCACATCCTCATCCTGCTTCGGTGAACTCGGATCATAACTAAATGCTGCTGTCGGATCATCATTGTCTGTTATCTTTATATACCACTTACCGCTAACTAATGTATTACCATCATAATCACTTGCCTCTACATAATATTCTATATCACTTACACTCGTATCAGTCGCAGTAAATGTAAATGTCCAATTCCAATTCTTCCCACTTCCTACTGTAGTCGTCGAATACTCATTTCCATCCTGACTGTAATGTACCGTCACTGTCGCTACCTCATTATTGTCTGTTACTGTCACTGGTACTGATACCATATCCCCTGTGTTTCCTTTCCTGTTCGCTAACCCTGATATTACAGGCTTCTCTGAATCTCCTACCACTACATCCTGACTTGTCGAACTACCATTCCCTGCTGCATCCTTAACCTCTAATGTTACCGTGTATGTCTTTTTCTCTGCAAAACGATGTGTCACTACCATCCCTGTAGCAGTCGCTCCATCTCCAAATCCCCAGTAATAACTTACTACACCTATGTTATCATTCGACCTACTCGCATCAAATGTCACATCCTCATCCTGCTTCGGTGAACTTGGATCATAACTAAATGCCGGAGTAGGTGGCGTAACATCATTTACTGTAGCAAATGGGCTATTTGAAATATTACTTTCATTCCCAGCGGCATCTTCTGATATAACAGCATAATAGAAAGTCTTCCCTTCATCTGATGCAATACCCACATCATCATATTCAGTAGCAGTAGTCGTCCCTCTAAAAACAGCCGTAGATGTAGCATAAATAGGAGATGTCGCTCGATAAACGGTATAAAGTGTTACCCCTACATTATCTATTGGTTCTAACCATGTCAATTTCACCGTTCTACTTCCTGCAATTGGTTGAGCATCCAAAGTAGTAATTGCCTGCGGTGGTGTAGTATCAAGCACTGTTACAACAGTATTCACACCAATAGAAATAGCACTCTTATTACCTGTTCTATCTACTGCTATAACTGCATAGGCATAGGTCTGTCCTACAGTAACAGCACTATCAATGTATTGGAAATGATAAGTATATGTCCCTGGTAAATCCTCAGTAATATTAACCGGGTTATAATCTACTTGTGCTATTTGATTAACATCTATTAAATCAGCATCTACTAAGTTAGTTCCTTGCGCCTTGCGATAGACGAGGTAATAATCCATTTCATCGTTATCTATCTTCTTATTCTTAGTAGTTTGTGTTCCCTGTAGTAAAACACTCGAATTAGTTGTCATAGTAGCATTAAATTTAGTCACAACCGGTGGAGGAGTCATATCGTTTATGTATACTAATACTGGTGGTGAAAGTGGAGCTATATTCGGTCCTCTATCATCAGTATTTGGATATTCCACATCCCCATCTCCATCAATATCGCCAGGTATAGAATTAATATATTTATTTAGTCCTGGCTCAATAATAGTTGTATATGTGGCTCCTGGTTGAGACCCAGTTCCTGAAGCTACAAATGTATCATCATATCCTATTTGTGGGTATGTTTCAATTACCGAATCACCACCATCATATATAATCTCCTCATCCACCGCCGCTACCCAGAACCAGTATCTACCTTCTACATTTACTAAATATCGCCATACAGTATATGTCCCACTTGGTACAAAATTAGCCACTGCATTCTTATCTGGTGCTGCAGGTGGTGGATTGTAAGGGTCATCATCATCTGATTTAGCGTATATTCGATATCCACAAATACTCCCTGAATTATCATAAGGTACTCCATTATCTGTCCAATCCAGCACAACATCCTTTGTTCCCTGTGGCGACTTACCCTCAACATCTCTAATTTGCTCTGGTGGTGTCACATCTCGTATTCCGCCAGGTAACCATGGATCATATACATTACCTGCCTCATCATATACAAATGTTACAATCCAGAACCCACCTGGTGGAAAGGTAGTAGGATCCCAATTGATAGAATAAGTCGCAACCGCAGGTGCAGGAGTTTGTGAAACAATATAACTACCAATATATATAGGATTAAGAGCTAAAAAGGCTGGGTCTGTCTCTGATGCATAGGGATAACCAGACGGACTATCATCTGGAATATTTTCCCCTGCATGTATAAAGTATGCCACTACCTTCCTTACCCCACTCATCCATAATGGGTTGGTAACTCCATCTCCTATAACACCTGATATAGTTCCAGGTTCTACTGGTACCATTGCACCCCAAGCAGGTGAACTAATATCCGTCCCCGTACCTTGCGTTTCAGGATTAGTTGTATCAATCCAAAGAGCCGATTTAGTAGCTGCTGCTCCAGGAACGCTTAACATATCATACATGGTTATAGTTAAGGTATAAGTTCCTTCATTGGCAATAGTATTAGTTAAAGTTACTACCTCAGATCTAATACAATCTGTTCCAGGAGATATATTGCCAATTTGAGTAAATGATCCAATTTCTCCTAATGGACCTGCAAAAGTAATTGTAAAAGAAGCTGGATTTTGCTCCGTATATGAAAACACAACCTCAATCTTCCCACCTTCACAAGCCCATGTCTTTGTCCCATAACCTGTTGGTGAAATAATAGTTACAATAGGTGGCTGGGCATCTATAATAAGTGCATCTTGTTGAGTACTACTACCTACATTACCAGGTATATCACTTAATTCTATTTTTAGTGAATATGTTACATTTGATAAACCAGTAAATGGAAGTGTTACAGTACCTTGATGCACACCCGGTCCTCCAACTAAATTGGTAGTAGAAGTAGAAATTCCTGTACCTACAATCGTTATAGTAGCCATCTCTGGATTTGCCTCTGTATATGTAAAAACTACCTTTATTGAACCAGTTCCGGTACCGTAGGCAGGACTATTTGTAGTAGGTGAAATAATAGTTACCTCTGGTAGAATAGTATCCACTATTATAACCGCATCTGGGTGTGTAGTAACTGTACTATTATTTGCTTTATCTATCATTTCCACCTGTATTGAATATGTACCATCAGATACACTATTAAGTTGAAGTGTAAGTGTGCCTTGCAAAGAGGTATTTGTCCCCGTGGGGGTTAAAGTAGTAGTAAGAGTAAATGCAGATACGGCTCCCGATGTACCTATTAGTCTTGCAGTAATAGTTCCTGGATGTATTTCTGTATATGTAAATATTACTTTAACCGTATCTGTTGCCATAGTATAGGTTACCGTAGCAGGAGAAATCATCTTTAATACTGGGTCTGTAGTATCTATTATAATCGCCTCTCTTTGAGTAGCAGTACCTAATTTATTCACTATATCTCTCATCTCTACCTTAACAGAATATGTTCCTTCACTTGCAGTATTATAATTAAATGTTGCACTGCCAATTCCAATTTCTTCTGCAACGGTTGTACTTATTGTTGTCTGTATGGTTCCATCAAATGTCGATATTATTACTACACTCGTTCCATAATTTTCTTCAGTAAACGAAAAAGTAATAGTAAATGTCCCATCAGCTTGGCCATAGAAAGGATTTCCATTTGTAGGATAGAGTAATGTCACATTTGGCTTAGTATCGTCTATAGTTAACGCACTCTCCTTATAAGCATTTCCTACATTCCCTGGTGTATCAACTGCAATTACCCCTACTGTATAAGTACCATCAAGAGTTCCATTACCAGCGGGAATACTTACCGTCCCACGACCTTTTAAAGTTGTCACAGTAGAAAATAGAGTAGTTGTAGCTATTCCAGAAATAGTTATAGTCGCATAAGCAAAAGGTGAGGCATCTTCATAATCAAAGAGAACTACTCTATTTACTGGAGTAGTAGTATAACTTCCAAGTGGATTAATTATTGTTACCTTTGGACCACTGTCATCTATAATTACTGCATCTGTCTGACTATTTGTACCAATCGCCCCTACCTTATCCTCTAATTCTATAAATAATGTGTAAGTCCCTTCTGCTAATCCATAAAACGGTAGAGTTAAAGAACCTTTTACTGGCTGTGATGGTATTGTTGTTGTTGCAGGATACACAGTTTGTGTAGAGTATTCCATGGTAGAAGTACCTATACCAATAGTAAGTGTCCCTGGATATTTCTCAGTAAAGCTAAATGTTACAACAACTGAATCTGTTCCTTTTTTATATGCTTTATTTGAAGTAGTTGGATTAATTATCTCTACCTTTGGTCCAGTCATATCTACAACTACTACACCCCAGATAACAGGAGTTTGAGTCCCCAAACCGCATTTATCTGTCATTGTTCCTACTACAGAATATGTTCCTTCTGGAAGATCTTTAAAATCTAAACTAACTGTCCCTATGGTAGTCCCCGTTCCAGGTGGAAGATTAAAATTTAGCCCCCTAAATAGAATTGTAGAGGTACCTATACCTACACACGCTCCATAAGGATTGGCTTCAGTATATATAAATCTGGGTACAATAGTATCTGTCCCCAGAGCATAAGCTAAATTATTCTCTGTCGGATATACAATAGTCATCGCTGGCTTAGTATCGTCTATAGTTAACGCACTCTCCTTATAAGCATTTCCTACATTCCCTGGTGTATCAACTGCAATTACCCCTACTGTATAAGTACCATCAAGAGTTCCATTACCAGCGGGAATACTTACCGTCCCACGACCTTTTAAAGTTGTCACAGTAGAAAATAGAGTAGTTGTAGCTATTCCAGAAATAGTTATAGTCGCATAAGCAAAAGGTGAGGCATCTTCATAATCAAAGAGAACTACTCTATTTACTGGAGTAGTAGTATAACTTCCAAGTGGATTAATTATTGTTACCTTTGGACCACTGTCATCTATAATTACTGCATCTGTCTGACTATTTGTACCAATCGCCCCTACCTTATCCTCTAATTCTATAAATAATGTGTAAGTCCCTTCTGCTAATCCATAAAACGGTAGAGTTAAAGAACCTTTTACTGGCTGTGATGGTATTGTTGTTGTTGCAGGATACACAGTTTGTGTAGAGTATTCCATGGTAGAAGTACCTATACCAATAGTAAGTGTCCCTGGATATTTCTCAGTAAAGCTAAATGTTACAACAACTGAATCTGTTCCTTTTTTATATGCTTTATTTGAAGTAGTTGGATTAATTATCTCTACCTTTGGTCCAGTCATATCTACAACTACTACACCCCAGATAACAGGAGTTTGAGTCCCCAAACCGCATTTATCTGTCATTGTTCCTACTACAGAATATGTTCCTTCTGGAAGATCTTTAAAATCTAAACTAACTGTCCCTATGGTAGTCCCCGTTCCAGGTGGAAGATTAAAATTTAGCCCCCTAAATAGAATTGTAGAGGTACCTATACCTACACACGCTCCATAAGGATTGGCTTCAGTATATATAAATCTGGGTACAATAGTATCTGTCCCCAGAGCATAAGCTAAATTATACTCTGTCGGATATACAATAGTCATCGCTGGCTCAGTATCGTCTATAGTTAGAGCACTCTCCTTATAAGCATTTCCTACATTTCCTAGTATATCAACTGCAATTACCTCTACTGTATAAGTACCATCAAGAGTTCCATTACCAGCGGGAATACTTACCGTCCCACGACCTTTTAAAGTGGTCACAGTAGAAAACACCGTAGCTATTCCAGAAATAGTTATAGTCGCATAAGCAAAAGGTGAGGCATCTTCATAATCAAAGAGAACTACTCTATCTGCTGGAGTAGTTGTATAACTTCCCAGTGGATTAATTATTGTTACCTTTGGCCCACTGTCATCTATAATTACTGCATCTGCCTGACTATTTGTACCAATCACTCCTACCTTATCCTCTAATTCTATAAATAATGTGTAAGTTCCTTCTGCTAATCCATAAAACGGTAGAGTTAAAGAACCTTTTACAGGCTGTGATGGTATTGTTGTTGTTGCAGGATACACAGTTTGTGTAGAGTATTCCATGGTAGAAGTACCTATACCAATAGTAAGTGTCCCTGGATATTTCTCGGTAAAACTAAATTCCACAACAACTGAATCTGTACCTTTTTTATATGCTTTATTTGAAGTAGTTGGATTAATTATCTCTACCTCTGGCCCAGTCATATCTACAACTACTACACCCCAGATAACAGGAGTTTGAGTCCCCAAACCACATTTATCTGTCATTGTTCCTTTTACACTATATGTTCCCTCTTGGAGATTTGCAAAATCTAAACTAACAGTCCCTATAGTAGTTCCATCTCCGGGTGGAAGATTAATTGTGGTTCCAACACATACATAACCCGCTTGAGCAGATGTACCCATACCTACACTGGCTTGATAAGGATTAGCCTCAGTGTATGTAAATCTCGGTACAATAATACCTGTCCCCGTAGCATAAGCCAAATTATACTCTGTCGGATATACAATAGTCATCGCTGGTGCAGTATCATCTATCGTTAATGCCTCATCTTTAGTATCCGTGTCTTTATTTCCTATCTTATCAGTTAAAGTCACTTCTACCGTATAGGTGCCATCAAGAGTACCACTACCGGCGGGTATAGTTATTGTTCCCTGTCCCCAATTTCCATAAAATGTAGTAGTCGTTGTAGCAAATACAGTCTCAGTAGCTACTCCAGTAATAGTAATAGTTGCAAAATCAGGATTTTGCTCAGTATAAGTAAATATCACTACTCTATTATCAGGAGTAGTTGTATAACTACCAAGTGGATTAATTATTGTAACTTCTGGTGAGATATTATCTATAATTAACGCATCTGTCTGACTATTTGTTCCAATCTTACCTACCTTATCCTGTAATTCTATAAATAATGAATAGGGACTATCTCCTAATCCCTCAAATGGTAGTGTTAAAGAGCCAATTGTTGGTATCTGTGCTGGTGTTGAGGTAGAAGGATAGACAGTTTGAGTAGAAAATGTGGTACCTTCTATACTAATCGTAAGTGTCCCTGGATATTTCTCAGTAAAGCTAAATGTTACAACAACTGAGTCTGTACCTTTCTTATACGCCTTATTTAAAGTAGTGGGATCAGTTATCTCTACTATTGGTGGAGTATCATCTAACACCACCACTCCCCAGATAATATCAGTCCATGTTCCCACCCCACATTTATCCATCATATATCCTCTTATGGAATATGTTCCTTCTGGAAGATTTTCAAAACCTAAACTAACTGTCCCTATAGTAGTCCCTGTTCCAGGAGGAAGATTAGTATTTGTCCCAGCAAACAGAGAACTAGATGTACCCATATATACCACCGCTATATCAGGATTAGCCTCAGTGTATGTAAATCTTACTATAATAATATCTGTATTAGTAGCATAAGCTAAATTATTCTCTGTCGGATATACAATAGTCATTTGTGGAGGAGTATCATCTATAATCACTGCCTCCTCTTCAGTATCAGTAGTTGACCCTATGCTTTTATCACTCATCAGGACACTTACAGTATATGTCCCTTCTTTGTTACCAGCATTAGTAAAGGTCAATGTATAAGTAGCCTGTGTAGGAACAGGAGCAGAAGGTATATTGGGAGTAGTAGTAGTAGTCTGTGTGAGCACTCCATATATTTCAGAGTTTATCGTTATTGTTAATGTAGCTGGATAAACTTCAGTATAGGTAAATACAACTGTAACTGTCCCTTCACCTCTCTGATAGACTTTATCTTGTGTAGTAGGTGAAATAATATTTATCTGTGGTGGTTGATTATCAACTACTGTTACTATCGCAGGTGATGTAGCTGTATTTCCTGCCTGGTCATATGCAATGCAAAATAAGTCTTTTATTCCATTACCAGTTGCATTCCATACAATAGTATGCGTTCCAAGTTTTGAAGGTGAACTATCTGTTCCACTGGTATCAAGCCCAGTATCTCCCCAGTAAAATTCTACCTTATCAATTCCAGTTTCATCATCCTGTGCAGTTGCTCTAATAGTTACGGTTCCACCCACAGATATAGTTCCAGTTATATTTTCCTCATTTCCATTAGTAAGTACTGCCACAATAGTAATGGTACCTGGAACTGTATTATCTACCCAAACCGCGCCCAATTCCTCATCTTCATCAGTTTTTCCTACCCTGTCACTCATAACAACCTTCACATTATATGTACCATTGGCTGGGGTAGGAGGATCTGGAATATATACTGAAGCAGTTCCATAACCATCTAATATTTGCACAACTGCACTCTCTGGAGTGCCCGTAGCACTACCAATCACAGTAGTTGTACCAATTGTAACAGTGATAGTAGCAGGATTATCTTCTACATAGGTAAAGGTAACAGTAATAGTTGCTGGAGTTTGGGTATAAATAGTCCCACCAAGTGGCGATGTAATATTTATCTCTGGAGCTTTATTATCTAAAGTTACTGTACCAGGAGCTGTTCCCGAATCACTTAAATTTACCTTATCAGTAACAGTAACTGAAACAGAATAAGTACCATCTGCACCTGATACCTGAACATCTACTGTTTTTTGTCCATCTGGTGTAGTTAATGTTCCTTCAGCAGAACCAACTGTTCCAATAGTAATAGTATATGTTGCCGGATTTAGCTCACTATAAGAAAAAGTAACGCTAACTGTACCACCATTTTCTCGATATACATCAACAGATGGTTCTGTTACCTCCACTTCAGGAGCTTTATTATCTAAAACTACTAAGCCAGTGGCAGTACCATACCCTGCATGATTAAGTTTATCTGTTACCTTTACCTGAACTGAATATGTTCCATCTGTAGCTCCAGATACCTGGATATTTACAGTTTTTGAACCCTCTGGAGTAGTCAAATTGCCTGTTTCACTTCCGATTTCAGTTGCACCCTGGTAAATTCGGACACTATAAGTATTTGGATTAGGCTCACTATATGTAAAATAAACAGTCACAGTACCGTTATTCTTACGATATACATTATTCGCCGGTTCATTCACTGTTACTACTGGCTCCCCAACATCTACTACCACCGCACTATCCCATACAGATTCACCTTCATTATCCCCTTCATCAATGATAGTTACCTTAACAGAGTAAGTTCCATCAACTCCATTTATTGTTACCGTACCCGTAATAGTCAACGTACCATCATTAGGAATTGTAAGAGTTGAGGTAAAAGAGCCAATACTATTTATTCCCATCTCATCATTATATATATTTATGATATATTTATCTGGATTTAATTCATTGTAGGTAAAGCTAACAGTTATTGTCCCAGGTGACTCGGTATAGGTAGGTGTAACATTTGTAATATTAACTTCAGGAGGTGTCCAATCTCCTAAGATGACGAGGTCATTAGATATAGGCGACTTCTCTACTCCATCCGACGGGTCAACTATTATAGTTGCAAAAGAATACCATAATCCTGAAGTAACACTTCCTTCATAAGAAGTATCAGTGGTAGTTCCAATAAGATAATTACCTGTATTTATAAATTCTTGGGTTAAAGTACCAGGCAATTGTTTACGATGTATCTCAAAATAATAACCTATCCCTAATGTATTTGTAGCCGCAGACCAGTTTAAAGTAATCGAACCCACCCCTCCAGAACCTGTCCCGACACCTGTCAGGTCAAGAATAGAAACTATACCTTTTAAATCAATAGTAGCCTGGCCAGCACCAGAGATCTCAGAAACATTACCTGTTGGTGTCCCTGGTGTCCCTAATGGATAATAAGTAGTAGTATTAGTAGTCCAGACACCAGCAGTATCTACGGTTATAACTGCGTAGGCATATTGAGTTGCCTTTTCTGGTACACCCATGTTAGAATTTACCCAGCTATAATATTGCCAATTAGTATCACGAATAGTACCTGTGCCATTAGCATCATAACATGTAAATTGCTGAAGAGCAGAATTATTATGAGGATTTATTGCTTTAACTACCGCAAGCAAATTATTATTATTTATCTCACCATTTACCAATTTTCCTGCTTTTGCCTTTCGATATATCATATAGTAGAGTTGAGAACCATTAGGAGTAGCTGTAGCCTTAAATGGTGGGTCTAAAGGAGCTGTCCATTGAAGTTGTATTGACTTTTGTTGAGCTTGCGAAGTAATAATAAGATCATCAATTGACTCGGGTATCGTCCGATCAAGATACCCAAGGGTAATATTAGACCACCCTCCTCCTCCTTCCTCTCTTAATCTGTACCGGTAATAAGCTCCTTCTTCACCACTCTCTCCAGTAGCTGTGTCGTATATACTAATAGTACCGGTATAGGTAGCGTAAACCGTAGTTACTGTTGCTGCTGCATCGGTATTCCAATTTGTTAGATCAATATTTATCGCCCTTTTCAATGTATATGTTGCCCCAGTAGTCACATCCCACTTCAGATACATCTTCCCCCCAGATCTTAATTCCTGTGTAAGCTGAGGAGCGGCATATACCTTTTCCAACAGCCCAAAACTTAAGCCCATGGTTAATAAAAGCACCCAAGAAAAGTTTATTTTTATTAGTTTTTTCCTCATTTTACTCCCTTCCTTTATTAAATTTTTAATACTCATAAAAAGATTCCTCCTTAAGCTTTAGATTATTGTGACCAGTCGGACAATTTAGACAAATCTAACCATTCTTTCTAAAAAAAATCTCACCCCCTCCCCTCTCAAGTCTATTATTTTAACACCTAAGAAGTTCAATTAGAAGTGAGATGTTAAGATTTTACACTATAATCTCAATTTTGTCAAGTATTTTTTTAAAAAAGCCAGCAATTCTCGGTGAAAAAGTTCGCAACTCTTTTATTCTCAATGTGTCCTACAATAGATTGTCGCGAAAAATAATTTTGTAGTTATGGGCTAAGTCAAGTGGTTTCAAGGTATCACAAATTCACCGAGAATTACTGTAAAAAAAGTTTAAAATATTTTGGATGACCCAGATTTTAAAACAAAAAAATTCTGCGTAAAAAATCTTGCGTTCTATCTTCTTTATTCAAAACATCTTCGTATATTTAATCATCCCCCGGTCTGCTTTATAATCAGTTGCAGGGTCCTCCTTATCCTTATTTTTCATCCGCTCATAGGAAAAGGTAAATTGCGAGGTAAAAGAACGATAATAATCTACCTCTAATTTTGCTGTCCATTCTTTACTACTATAGTTTTTTTCAATCCGATATTCCTCAAATTCATATCCAGGTTTTAATATCAACTTTTGGGGGATAATATCGTAAATTAAATCAATAGTTGTATTAAAGGTATCATCATCTTCATTACCAGTTTTATTTTTGGTATATGAAAGGTAGTTAGCGAGGGTGAATTTTTGGGCAAATTTTGTATTCAGTGTCAAAGAAATCACATCGGATTTATAATCCTCATATTCAGTGCCATAAGAATCTGAGCTTTTGTCATCAATATCCGACCTCTGTAAATCAAGCACCAAATCCGTCTCTTTGATAGAGTGACATAATTCTAATGATATTTCTTTTGTAAGTTTATCAAGTTTTGGATACGAGTCGGTATATCTATCACTTAATTCATCGGTCAACTCACATTCAAGCGTTATTTGTGGATATTTTTCGGGTTTCAGTTCAAATATGGTGCTAATAACCTTTGTTTTGGTAATCGGGTATCCTGAATCATTTTCTAAATTATCTTCATAAATTTCACCTTCTAAAATAAAACTACAGATTTCATTTGGTAACCATTCGGCGGTGGTAAAATATCCTTTTGCATCCGTTTCTAAATATGGACTACCTGCACTAAAATAATCAGTTCCGAGATAATCATATCCTATTTCAAAGTTCCATTTCTTTTTTTTATCTGCCTTTAAACTAACTTTATACGCCTTATCGTGGGCTGTAGGACTTCCCACCTCTTCATAACTATTTCTGGCTAATTCTCCAGATAAAGTTAAGAAATGATTAAAAAAGGAAACTGCGGTATCTATTGCCACTACATCATTTTTAATGGGAAGGGTTGTAACCGTGCCTCGTTCTTCTCTTGAATCCTTATCATCATTTATTTTAAAATAGGTTATACCGAAAAATGTATTTTTAGTTGGGGATGAAGAAAATCTCATCCCACCCAGCCACTGGTCATAATAAGTATATCCATAATCCCATTTCTCATTTCCATTTTTATCTTCATTTGCATCCAGCACACCATCTTCATCTTCATCAATTTCATAGACCGATGCCTCTTGTAAGCGACCACCGATAAGCATAAATTCTGATTTTTCGCCTAAATTAATCCGACGATTAAATTTTAACCCAAATTTTGGACTGACATCATCAGATAGTGTAAAATCAGATATTTCCTCATATACATCGCCTAACTCAAATATCATCCCTGTCCTGGAAAGACCAAAGGTGAATGATTCAACTATCTCATCCCAATCATCATCGCGGTTATTAAACTTAAGTTCAATTGAGCTATTAAGGTCTAAATTTAGAAATCTACCATTGACCAGATATTCTACCCCTACAGTTAAATCAGGTGGTATATCTTCAATAGTTTTATTGTTGATATTAGTTTGAGTCACAGATATTGCCGTATTGCCACTTAAATCGATTTTTTTTGCCAGGACATTTTGTGAAAAAAGCACCAAACTAAGTAGCACTCCACTGATTAATTTATTCACTTGCATAAAAAACACCTCCAGACTAAAGATGTAACCGTTCAGGGATATAGCCACAGAGTCACAGAGAACACAGAGGGAATATATAACTACGAATGAACACGAATAATAAAAAGATTTGGTAAGCATTCAGGTGGTGTAACAAAAGGAGATGTGGAGATTAAGGAGATAGGGAGATATTATTAAAAAAATTGAAATTAGTAGAAACTAATAGAAATTTATGGAAATTTGTTGTTTTCCACAATCAATTTCTACCTATTTCTATAAATTTCAATCTATTTCTATTATCTTATCTCCATATCGCCCTTATCTCCTTATCCCCTTTCTTACACTTTTGATATATAGCCTGAACGGTTACAAAAAAAGATATTTTCCTCTCTGCGAACTCTTGCGTCTCTGCGGTAAAAGATTACCTGAACGGTTACGGACTAACATTTGCTTCTTAATTTAACCTTGTTTGTAATCTACGGTGAATTTCCCTTTCTATCTTTCTTGGGTCCATAATCTCTGTGGACTCATTTTCAGCCTTATCTATTACCATTAAGTTTAAATCTACTAATAACTTAACTTCTATCACTTTATATTTTTTGGGTGGTTTTGGTGACTCAGGTGACTCAACTGTTATTCGGACATTTAAAAAGAGAAATCCTTCATAATAATCCTCTTTTATTTTTTTCATCTCTTTCTCATTGAGATTGAGAAAAACATTCCTGACTCCACTTCCTAAATCCGTGGCTCTAACAAATATAGATACTGGCACTGGTTCCGTTCCTTCAAATTTCCTCTCATTCCCCTCACAGGCTTCTTTTATCTTCTCTATTAATTGGTCTGGAATTTTAGGGTCTATTCTCCAGTCCTGGATAATCGGTGAAATAGGGTCAAAGAAAGGGAAATGGACAACCACCGCCCCAACCTCTCCTTTTTCATACCAGGCTTTAATGGCTAATTCATTTGGTCCTGGTTTCAAAAAGGGTTTGAAGCGATATTTGGTTATCCCTTTGGGTAATTCGATGGGTCGGTTATCTCCAATCTCTAAAAAGCAAGCTGGCATCTGATTTATATTTACAGGGATAGGTGGAGGAGAGATAAAAACGGTTACATCTGGGATTTCATTGATAAAGGGTTTATTTTCGCCTGGGAATTGGGCATAGAGTTTTGGTGCGGGTAATGGTTTAAACTTAGGTAATTTTTCTTCCAGAGGTATAAATATCTCCGGCGGTGTAACCTCATCCGGGGTAATACAGTATGCCTTTTCTTTCTCTCTAATCGTTGTCCATTCATCTTCTGGCTCTTCCAGACCACGCATTCTAACCACACCTGTATGGACTTTACAGGTAGTTTCGCCTTGTTTGCCTACTTCTACCTCAAGTTTAGTGCCACGAATACCAATTATCGCTACTGGTGTCTGAATATTAAACTCTGAGTCCCTGGTTTTTAGTTTTTCCACTGTGCCTAAGATTTTACCCAGCCAGAGTTTCATTTCCGATTTAGTTTTGCCCGTCTGGGTTTCTTCAAATAATTCCTTAATATCAATCGTTGTATTTTCATACATCTCAATTGTCGTGCCATCGTCAAATTCAATGGTGGCTTGAGAGATAAACTTTGTGCGGATTCTATCGTTGATATAAAGTCGCATATCCACTTTTGCCTTAATCCATTTCACCTCCCCTGCCCTCAATACCTCGCACTCACCGCTCACTTTAGTAATAGTCACTCCTAAATCTTTATTTGCTAATGCCAAACTTGAAAGGAGACTCAAAAATATTACCATAAAAATAAATTGTTTTTTATACATCATCATCCCTTCCTCCTCTAATAGATATATATCGTCAAAATAAGGTGGTGTCTGAAAATAACGCTAATAGTGAAATCTATTCAGATTTGGTGTAAAAAAGGGGATAAGGAGATAAAGGGAGATATGGAGATTATTCATTGTAATTTGCAAAATTTTAGAATGAATTTATCTCCTAATCTCCATAATCCCCATATCTCCTTTTCTTACACTATTTCAACCTTTATGCTAGATTAAGACACCACCCAAAATAACTCACTTACTAAAATTAAATATCATGGAGCAATAATATACCACAAAATTTTAATATTGTCAACTATTTTATTTACTCTTCATCACCCTAACTGCGGCTTTGGCATAGCGGAGGAAATCTTTTAGAGACTTCAAGCCTAACATCTGTTTGAGGATAAATTGAGGTCTCACATAAAAACTTTTATAGGCATAGTTTAATAACTCTATTAGTTCATCATAACTTAAATTCTCGTTCCAGACCTGCGGAATGAAATCTTTAGCAGGATATTGTGCAAATTTTAACCAATAATCTTCTTTAAATATTTTCTTATCTAATCCTAATTGATAGAGGTCGGTATGTGGATATGGGGTAGTAATCGTGAATTGGACGAAATCAGGGTTAATTTTTTGGGCAAAGTGGATTGTCTGTAAAATTTCATCTTTAGTCTCACCCGGTGAGCCAATCATAAAATCCGCATAGGTAATAAGCCCCGCGGCTTTAGTCAGTTTAAACACATCTATTACTTGCTCTGTAGTTATTCCCTTGCGTAACACCTTGAGGATTCTATTAGTTCCTGCCTCAACTCCATAAGATACTCTTATACAACCTGCCTGTTTTAATTTTTGAAGCATCTCTCTATCTACCGTATTTATTCTGGCTCGAATTTCCCAGACTACCTCTAACTTCCTTTTCATTATCTCATCACATATCCCCATAACCATATCTTTTTTAACCGTAAACAGGTCATCGAAGAAAAATACTTCTTTTATCCCCAGATTAAGGATTTCTTGAATTTCATCAACGACATTCTCGGGACTACGAAACCTGACTTTTCTGCCAAAGGCATGATAACAAAATAAACAATTATACGGACACCCTCTTGAAGAAAACATAGTCGTCATCTGTTCTCTTTGTCCATGAATAGAATAGTATCTATTTAAAGGAAGTAGATGTCTTGCGGGAAACGGCAGGGTATCTAAATCCTGAACATATTCTTGAAAAGGATTGATAAATATTTTTCCATTACTTTTAAATCCTATCCCTTTAATCTGGGATTTGTCATCAGCTAAATGTTTGACCAACTCACAAAAACTAATCTCTCCTTCACCGATTATCACTGCATCAACACTCTCTTGAGATAAAGTTTCTTTTGGATAAATCCCGCAATGAGGACCTCCTAAAACGACATAAATGTTTTTATTCACATTTTTGACAAGATTAGCAATATTAAAGACATCAATCAAACTAAAGGTAGTCGTAGTAATACCCACGACATCTGGGGCGGTTTGTTGAATTTGAATTTGTAGTTCCTGTGAGTTCAGGTTTTCGGCTAAGGCATCAATAATTTCTACCTTAAATGGTGTGTGGTTTTCCAGATAGCCAGCAATCAATGCCAGACCAAGTGGTGGATAAAATCCCCTCTCCTCTTCGACATATTTGGGCAAACAGGTAGTAATCATATTTTTTAATGTCGGATTGATTAACAAAACCTTCATATTACCTAATTGTAAGCGTTCAGGTGGTGTAACAAAAGGAGATGTGGAGATTAAGGAGATAGGGAGATATTATTAAAAAAATTGGTAACTATTCACCATTCACAATTCACCATTCACAATTTCTTCCCTAAATTTCCTTAATAATGGTGAATGGTGAATTGTCAATTGTGAATTGTGAATTATCACTCTTCACGGTGTCAAGCAAACTTGGCCCAAGAATTCGATGCACCGCTATAGCGCATCCAATGACTCTATTCGATAATTCATCAAATTTCACTTCGTGTTCTCCGTCCCCTTCGTGGTGAATAGTTACAAAAATTGAAATTAATAGAAACTTATAGAAATTTGTTGTTTTCCACAATCAATTTCTACCTATTTCTATAAATTTCAATCTATTTCTATTATCTTATCTCCATATCACTCTTATCTCCTTATCCCCTTTCTTACACTTTTGATATATAGCCTG
>JBFLYA010000065.1 GCA_040757115.1 bacterium
CTAATCTCCCGTTTATAGTTTATCCTTGTTTACCTCATCTTGTTACCCAACTTGTGGGTAAGGATTAGACCCCCGCCAGCGGGGGACAACGGCCAATCAATCACTTGAATGGCGACAGAGCACTAGAACTCAAACTGTTCATAAACAAGCTAAGTTCCCTCTTCAATTGCATCCATATCTTTTGTAAGGGAGTTACCAACTTTTCTACCTCATCCCATTTCAAGAAAAACGAATATGAGTGTCGATAAAAGTGTCTGAAACCAAGGTACTCAGCCAATTTTTGTGCCATTTCATCTGAAATAGCATGGTTCCTCTTTGGTGTCCGTTGTGTCATTTGTATCAAGAGATCTCTATGCCACTGATCCCCCTTAGGAACATTTTCGTCAAGTCCTTTTGCGATGGACAAAAAGATATTTTCCACCCCATTATAGAAAGAATGCAATACAGAGGCTATCGCCGTAATCTCTACCAAATTAGGAATGGACTCTTGCGAATGTTTCAGAAGATCAGTATAGGAATCGAATAATTGGTCAATTTGGTCTATCTCAAATTTTATCTGAGAAATGACGTTATTAGCCAATTTGGAGAAGCCTCCCTTCTTTTTCCAGATATTGTGCAAAGGCATCTTGGCTATCCAGGTTGACAAGGTCAATGGAACGATCTAGTGCTAAAAGAAGTTTACCAAGTAGATAGAAAAACTTACCTCGTGGACACCCACGAATAGCAATGTCAATGTCTGAACCCTCTCTGATTTTTCCTTCTCCGAGAGAGCCAAAGAGGAAAATATCTGTGCAGCCTGACTTTTTTAGTATCTCTACAGCTCGTCGGATGTCTTCCTGAAAATCTGCTGGAAGTTTAATTTTTTCATTCTTCATTTTCGTTTCCATCCTTTCGTATATTCTCTTGCATTTCAGCTGACGGGATGCGGATGAGCGAAAGGCTTCAGCCCCGACCCACTTCGTGGGTGCCCCGCCGCTGATAGCCGAAGTGACGCAGAGCCACTTCCCTTTTTCAAAAAATCCCCTTTGAGTTACATAAAGCTTCCGCCTTTCGCTCATCCGTATCCCGATAACCAAAATGGAGCGAAGCGACATTTTGGTTATCGGTCTCAGCATAAAAGAAGTTTTTGCGAAGCGAAAATTTAAGTGAGTGCCGTAAGGCACAAACCTTTTATGCTGTGTTAGGCGATGCGATGGCTGATTATTACAATATTTCTCCATAATCCACCTCAATTCCATTGTCAATCTTTTTATAGATGATGATTTTGATGTCTATGTGCTCTGGTAATGCAGCTTTCACCTCATAGGTATGGGGCTTTATAGATACGGAGATGTCTCCGATGTAACCATCTATTCCTTTTGATTCTTCATCTGGCTCGGATAAACGGTAATTCGTTTTCTTTATCTCAGCACCCTTCTTAAGTATTGCTTCCTGAAATCTGAGCCCAGCAAAAGTTTTCACGATCACTAAATCTATTACCCATTGTTCAACCATCTTTTGGTCAATTTTATTCAGAGAATTTTTAAGTTCTTTCAATTTCTGTAATATCTTCTCTATGGCATTTTTGATTGCATCTGGCTTTTTCTCCAAGTACCACTTTTCCCACTCAGATAGCGTTTTTCCTTCAAACTCCTGAATAATCTCACTCATTTGACCAACAACTCTTGGGCGTGTTCCTTGCGCATATTGATTTGCCAAATTGATGAGTGGTGCTACATACTTAGGAAACTCTGGCGTCTCTATGTCCAGATATTTTCTGATTTCTTCGATAGTGATTTTTACTTTCATGTTACACCCTTTTGATCTCCATTTTGAAAGTTTAAAAATTTCGCCTTGTATTTATAGTCAAAAGTAGTATCCACATCAACCAAACTATTCTTAATCAAATGAGCATTTAAAAATGTCTTATTCCACAAATAAAGATAACAAAGCAAGTTGTTTTTCTCATCGTATTTCACATTATCAAACTTTAGAAACACCTTTTGCCCACAAGTCTTGTCTCTTAAGAATTGAACAGCCTCTCCATTTTTTTCTGGTCTCTCCTTTACACCTAATAGTTTGATTTTTAGTCCGTTATTTAAAATCAATATCTCTGGGGAGATTATTTCTTTTACCGTGTAATGTGTTTCGCTTTCGTAATGTGAATTATCTATTTTCGAACCAAACCTTAATTCTCTCGGGTCAACCTTCTTATCAAATCTTATAGGGTCGCTGAATTTATATGGCAATTTTTTAATTTCCTCTTTAAAGTCTATTTTTGGGTCTTCTTGCTTAACTATCTCAAAAGTTGCATTTTGAAAAATAGTACTCTGCTTTAACCCAAGTTTATCTTTTATAATCGGTAGGAACTCCTCATTTATTTCGTAGCCGATAGAGTTTCTATTCAGATTTTTTGCTGCTAAAGATGTCGTGCCACTACCAAGAAAAGGGTCAAGAACAGTATCATCAACAAAACTGAACATTTTGATGAGTCGTCTTGGTAACTCCTCAGGGAACATCGCCAGATGTTTATCTTGTTTTTCACCTGGAAAATTCCAGTGTCCTGTGAAATATTGATTCCATTCTTCTTGCGTTAGTTTTGATTGCTCTTTAATTTCATAGCTTACCTTTGGTGGATTTCCATATTTTTTGAAAATTAAAATAAATTCGTAATCCAATTTAAGAATCCCATTTCTGGGATATGGGAAAGACCCCATTACTGTTGCTCCACCAGTGGTATGGCAAGTAGTGACTTTTTGCCAGATAATTGCTCCCATATAATCGAACCCCCCGCTTTCACAGAACTTGATGATTTCAGTCCTTATCGGAATAATTTTATATCTTCCATAATAAACAGAACGAGCGAATTGGTCACCAATGTTAATACACAAACGGCAACCTTTATGCAAAATCCTGTGGCACTCATTCCACACCAAATTAAGGTTGTTTATATATTCTTCATAACTATCATTGAAACCTATCTGTTTTCCATTTCCATAATCCTTCAGTTGCCAATAGGGTGGAGATGTAATGATAAGATGTACTGATTCATCCTGGATCTCTTTCATCCATCTTGAATCACCTATGATTATTTTGTGTTTTGTTTTCATCTTGCTACCTATAATGGATTTGATTTACTTAAAGCCACCGTTTCGCCCAACGGGATGCGGATAAAAGAAGTTGCCAAAAACATTTTGGGGAAATCTTTGATTTCCCTTTTATCCGCTGTTGTGCGAAGTTGTCTATTTTTCATTTCCGACCCTCTTCAACAGCTCTTTAATTTTACTAATTTCTGTATCCTCAACTTTCCCAGAGGCGATATACCTTATTATTCCTTTTTGGTCTATTATTATCACATTGCTTTCATTATCTTTCATTTTGTAACAAGAATTCATCTTGCCATCCCAATCTCCGTATATTGTCATCCCTTCTTTCTTTGAATTTTGCCGAAGTTTACTTTTCCATATTCCAGTAAATGGCCAGAATGCTCCTTGACAATTTATAACAGGCAACCTAATAATGAGTTTTTTTACTAAATCCAATTGTTCAAAATAAAATTTATTTAACTCATCTTTCAATTTCCGATTCTTTTTTACAACATCTTTTGCCTCATAGAATATGACTATTATCTTTCCTTTTATCATATCAAGAGTAAGTATTTTGTCGTCTCCTGATTCAACTTTGAAGAAAGGGGCAGCCGTCCCAATGATTAAATCTTCCGCAATAGATATCTCGGGCAAGAATAAAGTGCAAAATATAGTTGCTAAAGCGGTAATTGATAATAACTTTTTATCCATCTTCTTTACTTTTTCCTTTCAAAAACCAATATAAATTGGCGTAGTTCCGCCATAATTTTTTAGAAATACCATAGTTACTTGATATAGATTTCAGAACTTTTCTAGAAACTTTCCCTTGTTCAACTAATTCCTTTCCTGCCTGCTCTAAGGATGCCAATATTTGCTTTAAATAAACCCTATAAGGTGGTGCATCAGTAATAAATTGTGCACCGGGTCGTAATATAGTGGCGATAAGTGGTGTATGAAAATCCCTTGCTATCCCATGAAAAGTTTCGACCACTGGTCCGAAATACTCAATTTCAGGAAACCCATTGACAGAAAAAAGAACAATATATCGTTCCTTCGTGTTCTGCAATGGGTGCCGTGTCAGATTACGATAAGGCACAAAAACAGGTTTAACAGTAATAAACTCCCTATCAAGAAATGCCTTCAATTTGGCAGGAATTGAACTAATGTATAATGGGAAGGCATAAATAGTCACACAACTATTGTTAACCTTTTCTATTAACTCATTTGCAGCATCTTCAATTACACATTTTCCATTTGTTTTAGTCCAGCAGGTAAAACACCCTCGGCAAGGCTCAATGTTGAACTCCTTGTTATAAATATCAATGACTTCAACTTCTGTACCTGTCTGCTCAATGCCTTTCATCAAATATTGTAGATAGAAGTAGGTAAAGCCGTTTTTTCTCCGTGGACTCCCATTTATAATTAGAATCTTATCAGGTTTTTTCCATACTCTTTTCTTTAGGATTTCAAAATCTTGAACCTTATCTTCTATTCCTGCTATTTCTTCATCAGTAAATTTTTTCCCAAATACCTTATTGAACATCTTGAGATAATAAAGTGAACCTTTAATACGATATTTTCTCGTCAACCATCCCCAAGTTCCACTGATTTCACCACTGACAATATCAAGCCAAACCGAAACTGGTGAATAGATTGTAATGGTAGGATTGCTATGTTTTCCTTCACCATACCCTGCCTTTCCTCCTGATACCGAAAGATAAAAGTAATAAGTTTCCCCATCTTCTTCCAGAACAAACTGATAAACTGCCTCAAAATCAGGAAATTGCTTATTGTCGTATAAATTAACCAAATAACGAAAAAGGTTAGATAAATTGTCTTTTGTTGATGGTATTTCAATCATGTTTTCCTCCTTGCTAACATTCTTTGACAATTTCGCCCAACGGGATGCGGATGAGCGAAGTGCCCCAAAGGGGCATAGGTTCGACAGGCTCACTACAAGTTTTGGCTTCAGCCCCGATCCACTTCGTGCGACCCACCTTTGGTGGGTACCCCGCCGCCGCTGATAGCCAAAGTGACGCTTCGCAACTTCCCTTTTTCAAAAAATCCCCTTTGAGTTACATAAAGCTTTCGCCTTTCGCTCATTCGCATCCCGATAACCAAAATGGAGCGAAGCGACATTTTGGTTATCGTTTTCGCTGTTTGTGAAGCCCGAAGGGCATTTGGGCGAAGCCGCCGAGGGCGGACGAGCCACAAACTCTGTGTTAGCCGACGTGCTGATTATGCGACTATTCAAGTTCGAAACTTACCGTGACTTTTGCATTGACGTTAATCTGCCCAAGAGCAATGCTGCTTTCGGCTACTGAAGGTGCACCGCCAACATTTTGAATTACATTTTGAGCCATTCCACCTCTCCACCAGCGAGAACCCCACCAAGCATTATACCAGCACCACCATCCAACTTGATCTTCCTGGATCATATGAGGCTTGCCAATCTTCTGCCCTAGTTCCTTGGCTAAATCATTAGCTTTTTGTTCAGCTGCCTTGATTGCAAGAGCACGTGCTTGATCTCTGTACTTACGGAGCTTTGTGGTGCGGAATTGAACCCCGTGAACATAATTGGCGCCGGCTTCAAGTACATCGCTTAGGAGGTCTTCGAACTTGGCGATATCCTTTAGTGTGAATACAATCGTTTTTCGAACAAAATAACCTATAAAGTTACGCTTCTCATAATCATCACTATATCTCGGCTCAATACTGATGTGGTCGGTTTGGACATGTTTGGATTCAATTTTATACTTTTTGGCAACTGCCAGCAGTTTCTTAACACGTTTATCATTTTGACTTTTTGCTACACCAATATCTTTGTCGCATGTCTCCACTCCAAGGGTAAGGATAACCTCATCAGGTGTAACTCTTACTTCAGCATCTCCAGTAACTGTGATCAAGCGTAGCTCTGCAAAAGCGGAAAACGAGGAAGCCAAAACAAGAACAAAGGCAAAAATACCTCTTCTCACGATTACATTCATCAATCATCCCTCCTTTCCTGACAAATTATCAGCATGTCGGCTAACGTTCCCAGCATAAAAGAAGTCCAGCACTTTCCATTTCCCCTTTTCCAATATTTCAATAAAACCACTTTATGATCATCTAACTGCTCTCCGCTCTTTAACCATAAAAAGTGCTGGATTTGGGTAAGTCCGCCTCTGGCGGACGAACTTTTTATGCTGTGTTATATGCTGTTGGTCGCTTTCTGTCACTTTTTCTACCACCTCTCTTTTTATTTGGTGAATACTTGCCTTTGGGTTCAAAAAGTCTAAGTTGCTGTTCTACTTTCTTTGTCTCATAGATTTTGGTTTTATCTTCTTCAACATTTTCCAACCTTCTCAAGGCAATTTCTACATATTCGGGGTTAGTGTCAATTCCTATGAATTTTCTTCCTAATTTTTTTGCAGCAATGGCGGTTGTTCCACTTCCCACAAAAGGATCTAAAACAATTGCGGAATCTGAAAAAGTGGTTAGCTTGATTATATATTCGCATATTGCTAAGGGTTTAACAGTTTTATGGATATTAAAGTCTCCCTTTTCTTCTTTACTTGGTTTGGGCAAAAGGAAACATTTATCCAAAACTTCGGTAATTTCATGGGTGGTTACCACATTAGAAGGAAACATATCTTCTCCAATTTTAACATTTGTATTTAGAAGTCCTACATTATACTTTAACATATTTTCTAAGAATGTTTTTTCACATGGTTTCTGAGCCATCATAATCGGCTCAAAACATGATTTTATTTGCGGTGTTTTCCAACCAGTTAATTTATCCTTTACTTCTTTTTTAGATTTTTTATCCCAATCTAATCTATCTATGAAATGATTAAGTGACATCGCCTTAGGCTGATTCTGTGTATAAAGCCAAATAAAACAATCTCTTATTAAAAAGCCAGCATCATCAGCTGCTGAAACCATCCGATGATAGAGCCGAGGACTTGAAAATGAAAAGAAGAACCCACCGGGTTTTAATGCCCGGTATAGCTCTTTTGATATTTTCAGATACCAATCATAAAAATTCTTTCCCTGATCTTTATCAAATTTCATTCCAGGTGGGAGAGATTTTACCACATGACAATAATCTGTTATTGTAGAAACTGTTTTATGATTCCAGTTATTATCCATTTTGTCTAAAAAGTATGGAGGGTCTGTTAGGACAAGGTCTATTGAATTATCCTCAATTTGAGGTAAGACTTGTAAAGCATCTCCTAATATAATTTTATTTATCAATGCTCTATTCATTTGGGTTCCTCCCATTACATTCTTCATATAAAATCTTGTATACTTGCCACCTGACTTCTTTATCTGACCTTTTTATTACGTTGGAATTTGCCAGTTTTATTACCCTACCTCTTTCATCATAAACCCAATTATTTCTATCTGCCTGATTACACTTTTCACACTGTGGGATAATGTTTCCTGCAACCAGAGGTTGATTTGGATCTTTATGTGCTATTTGTAAGCTGGTAATAGTGTTTGGCCAATGGATATGTGGCTTACTTTCTTCTGAACCACAGGTGACACATCTATATCCATACTGTTTCTTAAGATTTTCCCAATCACCAGTTTCTTCTATTTTGTGCCCTTTGAAAGCAGGATAAGGTTTTTCCAGTGTTATAAGTTTATACTCTCCAGATTCAAGAGTCACATGTCTATTACCACGAGTGCCCGATACAATGAACCAGTCTTTTTGAGCCCCAAGATGCCTTGCTTGCTCAACATCAGCCGTATCAGGATAATATTGGCGAACGAATTGTGTAAGTTCTCCTTTTGAAATCTTTTTCGCCTTAGGATAACCCTGTGCCAGATAAACTAATACAAGAGTATCCTTTGTATAATTCCCATGTGTATCGTCAACTTAGGTAGTTTCACTTCATATTGCTTTAAATGTTTATCATGATACTCGCATATCATTTTGTAAATCTTCTTTATCTCCTTGTCAGATAATCGTTTCATATTTTATCTCCTTTTCAGACGACCAATTGCGTATAACGGGATACGGATGAGCGAAGTGCCCCAAAGGGGCATAGGTTCGACAGGCTCACTACAAGTTTTGGCTTCAGCCCCGACCCACTTCGTGCGACCCACCTTTGGTGGGTACCCCGCCGCCGCTGATAGCCGAAGTGACGCAGAGCAACTTCCCTTTTTCAAAAAATCCCCTTTGAGTTACATAAAGCTTTCGCCTTTCGCTCATCCGCATCCCGATAACCAAAATGGAGCGAAGCGACATTTTGGTTATCGTTTTCGGTGTAAAAGAAGTTTCAGCGAAGCCGAATTTGGACGAAGCGAAGCGTAGTCTTTTACACCGTGTTATGTGATGTGCGTACCAATCTTTTGTTTTCGTAAATAGCCGTATTTTTCTTTGAGTTCATGGAGAAATGCATCGCGGTTAGTAGAATACTTTTTGCTTAACTCTTCACGAATCTTCCGCTGAAATTTCACAGCATCAAATTTCTTTTTCATGGATAACCTCCCTTGGACTCCTAATCTCGAGGATAGGATAACCTAATTTTAAATTGACCGAATTAAAAGCATGGATACGGTTAAGATTTACAATTTGCTGGAAGTTCCAGCTAACAAGCACATCCACCCGTTCCACTGAAGCTATTGCAATATGTTGAGCGTCTACTATATGCTTTGCACTTACCACTCCCTCATCAATGTAATTTTGTGCCAAGATATCAGCTTCCTCTGTAAGGAAAACATTCTCTACATTTGCATCCGGAAGAGAGAATAAAATTTTCCTTACACTTTCTGGAGCTTTTTCAATCTCTTTATGAGTTAAATCGGAAACAACAGCAATTCGTAAACCTTGTCGAAACTCCTTAAACAATTGAATAGACCATTGGGAAAATTCTTCATCTTCACATCCACCAATGACAGATGTATCGATATAAACCCGCTGCTTCATATTATCTTACCTTCATACTTATATTTCAAAACTACGCATTTCAGATAACGTTCCCAGCATAAAAGAAGTTTTTGCGAAGCAAAAATTTGGGTGAGTGCCATAAGGCACGAACCTTTTATGCTCTGTTATACAACTGTGCCGTGCTCATTCTAAGAAACTCTTAGAAAATCTCATTTTAATTTCCTTGCAACTCCTTAAGAATGAAATCTATCCATTTTTGATACCAATACCATGTCCCACAAACTTCGACACCAAATCCTTTGGCAGGATTTTTGCCATTATGGTCTTTCCAGAATTGGGTGTGTTGAGACGGTCCAAATTCATTATGACCTTCAGCTTGAACTTTTTTCAGAACATCTTTTCGTAAAAATTTAGGTTTTTCTCTATCTTCTTTTATCCAATATTCCTTTGATATATTCTTGGCTAATGGCGATTCAGGGTCAATAAATTCAATCACTCTATCCGCTTGCCCTTGCCTTTTAGCAACAACCTTTGAAAATAAAAGCCGATAAGCAAATCTATCGCTCTTTATTTCATCATCAGTAAGAGAGTTGTCAAAATCCGCAATATATGAGTGAATTTCTTTTGGTATTAACCCTTCCTTATCTTTAATTATATTTGCTTGTGTATAATCAAGTTCTGCAAACTGCAAACTTAAAGCTAAATTATTATCAAGTGAGTATTTTGTACCAAATAGTTCTTTCAAATAGTAATTATAATTCAAAGCACATGCTTGGTAACGGGCCGAAAGGTAAGAATCTAATCCAGTAGCTTTTTTATGCTCAATTTGATTTCGTAATCCTATAAGAAATTTAAGATTGTTTGAAGTATTTTTATCAAGAGGGCATTCAGATTTTGAAATACATTCCTTGATGTCCCAATGTTTAATGCTTCCATCTGGGTTTCGTAAGAATTTCTTCCGCTCCTTGGGAATAGTGTAATAACGGTAATCAATTTTTTTTGACCTATAGTATGCATGAAGAAGATATGTCCAAGCAATAATAAAAAGTACTATGAATGATTCCGTTTTAAAGGTAGTAAGAGGGTTATTATATATTTGAACAGCAGAGAGAGCTGCTTCTCTTGATTTTAAGATTAAATCTACCTTTTCAGAAAAGAGTCGTCTATGCATATTTTCAATTCCTTCTATTTACTTCTAGGCACGGCATGTTGTATAACGTTCCTGATGTAAAAGAAGTTTTGCGAAGCAAAATTTGGACGAAGTGAAACGAAGTCTTTTACATCGTGTTATACGCTGTGCCGGGCTCTTTTATAATCATACTTAAAGTAAACTCTTATGCCTTTCTCAATAAAACCCCTTTCTCACTTGGTCTAACTTGAGCTACTCCATCTAAATGTTTGATATTTTCTAACCCTTTCTTTGTAGTCTCAACTCCTACAATATCTGTAAGACTGGAGACAAATAAAATATTGCCGTATTCTTTAATCCTCTCAACTGCCTGAGTATCCTTAATTTTGGCTAAGATTCTAATCATTCTTCTAACACCTCCAGTAACTTATGGATATTAAGCAACCCATATCCCTGTTCATTTCTTCTATATCCCAAGTCCTTGCAACTCTGTTTTATAGAATTTATTACCCATTCTTTATCTTGATACTTACTAAAAAGAGAAGCTAATGTGCCTGTTATTATTGGTGTGGAGATAGAAGTTCCCATAACCTTAAATTTGCCAATAGAAAGAGAACCCGGGGCTAGCAAATCCGGCTTTTCTTGAAATACAAACCCTCTACTGCTGTAATTAGCTATCTTTTCATCCTCACTCGCTCCAATGGTTATCGCCTTATTGGCATTACCTGGACAGGATATAGTTCCTTCTTCTGGTCCCCAATTCCCAGCCGCAGATACTACATATAGACCATTATCAACCAATACATCTACATACTGACAAAGCCAGCAGTCTCCCTGACATCTTCTGGAAAAACCCAAAGATAGGTTGACTATATGAGCTTTATTTTGATAAGACCATTCTAAGGCTTGAAATAATGCTATCTCGTCAACCTCTCCAAAACGGTTTACTACCTTTCCAATCAACATTGAGGAGTCAGGAGCAATTGACTGAATTAGCTTAGAGATAATAGTGCCATGAGTAATCTCATCTTGCAACCCTTCTTCTGTAAAGTCTTTATCCAGGATAACCGAATATTTTAATCCCGAATCTTGAAGGAATACTCCACTATCCAAGATAGAGATATAGATACCTGCACCAAATAGACCCATCTCATGAAGATGTTGAATCCCTATCTTAAACAATGTTTGATTGAATAAGATGGTCCCTTTCTCACTCTCTCTGAACTCTTCGATAAAACCAATCTGTTTTAATGCTTCTGGGTATTTTGTTTCAAGACCAATTATATCAACAAGCTTCGTTTGGAAGAGTAAGGATACTCCTATCTTTTTTAATTCTTCTATATGCTCAGACTTCATCTTATCCTTTAACTTTGCAAGTAGTCGCATAATCCTCTACCTTTTTATCATACAAAATGATTTTTAAATAAAGCTTGAATTTCTTTAGCAATAGCGACTCGGTCAGGCATGTAATTTTCTTTTTCAAGTTCTGTAAGATGCCAATCAATCTCTACGGTTAACCACTCATGCTTGCCACTTATGTCAGTTAGTTTAACCTCCATGTCATTCAGAGGATCAATGTAATTCTTGTAATCCTTTCCCTCCAAAGCTAATGCAATACAAACAAGCGAAGCAGCAATCACTTTTTCTTTATCTAAGAGAGTACCTCGAGTCAATCTTTTATAAGTAGCGATAACCTCATTGTACCTTCTAAGACAAATTTTCACTTCCATTTCTCCTAAAAATGCCATTTTATTTAAAGGGTTAAGTCCAGTAGCCATCTGATAATCAGGGATAGAATTTACCAAATCTCCTTTTTGAGAATAGCAACCAGCCCTTTGCATATAATTATTATCATTACCTGGTTCAATCTTAATCGCCTTAGTGAAGTCCTGAATTGCCATATTTAAATAGTTTTCAGCGTATTCAGGGGAACAGACAGCCAAAATTCTATAACATATTCCTCGTCGATTATAGGCACCAGCAAAGCTTGGGTTTATTTCTAAGACTTCAGTATATTTTTCTGCTGCCTTTTCCAAATTATCTTTTTTAAACAAATCATTAGCTTCTTTTAATGCTTGCTTGTACTTAATAACATCTTCTTCACTTAGGTAGTGTTTTTTAAAGAGATTATGAATTATTAAGGCATTATCAATCCGATCCTGTGAAATTCCTAACTCTTTTAGCTTGGGCTCAGAAATATATGGTTCAATATCATTTGGATCATAAATATCCTTAAAGAGCTTAATTGTAATATCTTTTAATGAAGCCATGTAATCTTCGTATGGTATACCCTCTAAGGAGAGAGCTAAACATATAAAATGTGCTGCAATTACCCTATATTGATGGGACAGTCTATTTATGCGAATGTCTTTATATGTTTTTCTGGCTTCAGAATACCTACATAGCCAAATTTCAATCTCCATTTTAGACATTATTGCAGCTATATTTTGGGGATTCAACCTAATTGCCTCACCATAGTCTGAAATTGCCTTCTCTAAATCTTTCTTATATACATAGCAGTTACCCCTTCCATGAAATAATGAGCTGGTAGGTTTAATCTGTATAGCTCTGGTATAGTTTTCAATTCCATTGTCAAAGAATTTGTTATTATCTTTTGACTTACCTAACTTCAAATATATATCTCCTACCATTTCATATGTTTTGGCAAGATTTGAACCTATTTCTATAGCTTTATCACACTCTTCCAATGCAGTTTCAATCTGGTCATTTTTAAAGAGTTGGTTTGCTTCTGCCAAGTAGATTTTACATAGCTGGTTACTGTAAACCCCTTCAGATATAAAATCTCCACTTCCTTTTGCCACAGCTATCGCCTGGTGATAATAGTCTATCGCCTTGCTAAATTGGTTTGAGAAAAAGGAGAGATTTCCAAGATTAGAAACGAAACTACCTTCTTGTTGTTTATCTCCAATTTTTTTGGCAATTTCTAAGCCATCACGATAATACTCCTCAGCCTGCTTAAATTGACTTAATAAAGCATAAATATTCCCAAGATTGCAGAGAGCCTTCATTTGATTTGTTAAGTCTTTATTCTCTTTGGCATTGCTTAGTTCATCTGATAAAGAGCCTATTTTCTTATTTTTCTTATCCCACTGTTTTATTTTTTCTTTAAAGAAATCTTGAACCGAATCTTCATATTGTTCATCTCCAATCTCTTTAGCAATATTTTCTGCCTGAATAAAACATTCCATTGCCTTGTCAGATTGACCTGACTTGATATATACATCACCAAGCATAGAAATATAATTACCTTCATTCTGTAGATCTTCATCTTCTTGAGCGATTTTTAGTGCCTTAGAAAGATAACCAATAGCCTTGTCAAATTGCTCTAATTTAGAATAGCTTTCTCCAATCTTAGACAAAATATTGCTTTCATGCTGTCTGTTCCTCATCTTTTTGGCAATATCAAGGCCATACTCAAAGTATTCAATAGCCTGATAAAACTCTAAGAGATCAAAGTACACTATGCCTATATTCCAGAGATCTGAAATCTCATTTTCTAGACTTCTCATTTCTTTACTAATCTTCACCGCCTCTTTATAATATTCAATAGCTTCCAGGAATTCTGCAGAAGCCCAATATATGTTGCCAAGGGAAGATAATTGATAATGTATTCCTTTTCTAAAGAGAATGCTCTTTGAGATAGATAAGGCATCTTTAAGAAAATCTATTGCCTTTGATGAATATCCTGATTTATAGTACTGGTTACCCAAAACACCAAGCCACCAGCTTTCATGTCTTCTGTCTTTGGTCTCAATAGCAATTGCATGGGCTAATTCATAACATTCAATTGCTTTTTTATGCTCGTCTCTTTCCTCATAAATATTTCCTAAATCCCCAAGCCATATACCTTCATATCTTCTATCTTTACTTTCAGGTTCGCGACAAATATCTATAGCCTGTTTATAGTACTCCTCAGCCTTTTCCAAATCTCCTTTTGAATGGAGTGCATTACCCAAGCATCCAAAATTTCTTCCTTCAATCTTCCGATTTTTAATTTCCTTGAAAAATGCTTTGGCCAGATTGTGGTATTCTATTGATTCATCGATTTCACCCAGAAAATGGCATACATCTCCTAAGTTTACAAGTTGTGTACATTCACTATTCTTATCCTGGCAAACTTGGGCAATGGATAGAGCTTCTTTATAATATCTCTTTGCCTCTTGTATGTCTCCCAAATCGCGGAATACAAGCCCTAAATTACCAAGAAGAATACTTAACTTATCCTCTGGAATCTCTTTTCTTTTTTCTTCAAAACCTTTATAAATGTTCATCAACTCTCTAAAGTAACACCAAGAAAACAGTTTATCATGTAGTCCTTCTTTCATAAATAATTCCACTGTTTCTTTAGTTCTCTCAGCAGATATGAGGTGCTCAATGGCATCAAGAAGAGGATATATATCCTCAATAGACTTCTTATGTTCCGATAAGAGGGATGCCTGGTTGAGGTAGAAATCTCCTGCCTTGCTATGAAGATAGATTTTTTCTTTATCTTTTAATTGACTTAACACATATTCCCTTACTATTGCGTGAACATCATAAGTTTCTTCTTGAGGTCTTGACACAAGACATCGCTGGATTAGTTCATTCAAAGCATGAAGGCTCTCTCTTTCAGGCATATCTGTCACAAAAGAAAAAGCCTTTAGGTCACATGGTTTTAAAAATATACAAACAGAATGGAGAGCCTTCTTCAAATTTGAATCGTGAGAAATCCTTTTGTAAGCCCGAGAGACGACATTAGTAGTAATCTTCTCTAATTTGCCCAACCAAAGGATGTCATCATTTATAATTGTTTGGATACCTGTAGAAGATAGGGAAGGAGCTATCCACTCTAATGCACCAGGATGTCCTTGCATCTTTTCTCTTACCAGTGTTCTTATATCTTCAACCGACTTCTCCAAAATTGGTCTATCTTCTTCAGAAATTCCCCTCTTGAGTATTTCTATTCCCGCAGATTCATCAACACCTTTAAGAAATATATGATGGAATTCCTTCTCTTCTGAATCTTTAGGTATCACCCACGCAGTAAGTATCAGCCTTGCACTCTCTAAATTCCTTGAGCAAGTTAAAAACTTAGCAAAACCCTCATCCTTTGGTTTAAGGGTTTTCCTATCAACAAGAACCTCAAATTGGTCAATAATAACAAGACATGAGTTCTTCTCAATTGTGTTTATGACTAATTGAACCTGCTCATCTACGGTGCTACCACCAAAATCTATATCCTCATCGGTTAGATATTTAATCAGTCGTCTTCCAAACTCAGAAAATGAAGGTGGTTTATCATAGTTAAGGCGTCTCCAATAATACCTTTTGAACTGCAACCATTTATCTTTTATTATTTTTTCAAAAAGTGCTGAAAGTAATTTTGACTTGCCGATTCCTTTAATGCCTACAATAGCAAAAGAATACCCTTTGAGTAAATTAAGGCATTTTTCTATCTCTTCTTCGCGTCCAAATAAATCTTTAGCTGGAACCTTATATTCTTCTTCTGAAATAGGTATAATTTTTCTTTTTCTTTCTTCCCTTTCCTTCCTTTCTTGCATCTCTTCCAAAACTTGAATAATCTCTGGTGGAAAAGGCTCCCTAAGGAATCGGTTCTCTTTAACATCGGAAGTAGTACTGATGTTAATCTGTATTTTATTATTTACCAATGTCTCTAATATCTGGGCATTCTTATTAGAAAACCCATCAATGAATATAGATTTAACCAATGGACCATATTTTTCTTTGTCCTCTGGGCGCATTTGAATAACCACTTCAATCGCATAAGGGGTGTAGGAGCTGATCTCGGTCTGATTGTGTAACCACCAATAAATTTCATCATGTGGGTCAAGTCTAAAATTCCTTACTGTTTCGAATGATACCCGATTACTTGCTATATCCAATTCATCAGAGAAGCGTAACATCGCCCCTATTAGTCGTTTGCGTTCATTCGAATTGAACTTGAACTTCTCGTCACAATCGTCAATTGGTAGTTTAGAATGGTACTTGCAGACATCCATCAAGTCCTCTACAAGATTTGAAGGAATAGTTTTAGCTGCAGGACCAAGGACAGAGTCTCCAGTCTCGTAGGCATACTCAATCCAGGCGGCACTGAAGTAGTGGTGGTTTTTGCGAATAGCTTTCTGCTCGTCTATGCTGTAGCTACTGGATGTCGAAGCAGTAAAGGTAACATCAAACTCTGCGCCCATTTTTTCAGCCCTCTCCTTAATCTCAGGGAATCTGATAACATCACACTGCATTCCTATATCGTGCAAGTAGATACCTGCCAAAACCAGATACATTTCTTGTGCAGAAATGGGTTTACCTTGATTAACTTCTAACAATTTGTTTTTAAAATTTTCTACTACTCGCTCGCAATGTGTTTCATCATGGTAAGTACAATCCCGAATGATGCGTGGTGCATCAGAAGCCCATATATCTTCCATTGCTTCTCGAATTTGTGCAAGATTGGAGCGAAGACGATTGTTGGCAATATCCTTCAAAAGTTGTTCCTCAATAGCGGAAAATTTAGCCATGATTCTGTACCTCTTAACAATCTGTTTATACTTATGACAATATCATCTTAATTAGGAGTCTTACATAAATAAAAAAAACCAGGTTATTCATTCTCTTTTTTTCCAATTTATCTTTAAAAATAAGCTGATGACACCTAACATTTCTTAAATTAAGGGCACGGCATTGCATATAACGGGATGCGGATGAGCGAAGTGCCCCTTTAGGGGCATAGGTTCGACAGGCTCACTACAAATTTTGGCTTCAGCCCCGACCCGCAAGCGCGACCCACTTCGTGGGTTCCCCGCCGCCGCTGATAGCCGAAGTGACGCTTCGCAACTTCCCTTTTTCAAAGATTCCCCTTGAGTTACATAAAGCTTCCGCCTTTCGCTCATCTGCATCCCGATAACCAAAATGCGAACCCCAAAGGGGTTCGAGCGAAGCGTCATTTTGGTTATCGTTCGCGGTGTTTGTGAAGTGCGAGCGTTAGCGAGCATTTGGGTGAGCGCAGCGAGCCACAAACACCGTGTTATCTGAAATCCAACAATAGTATCATAATGGTTTGTTACAAACAAACATTGTAAGAATGTATTTCCCCTTTCCAAAGATGAAACGGTCATAGGAGTGTTCTAACTTCATCTGTTTTACTTCAACTCCTACCTCTTTTAAAAGATCAAGCCAAGTCGATAGATTGAAACGGCCTATTGTACCGATGTCGGAGTGAATTTCCAATTTGCCTTTACGCCGGATCAAAAAGACTAATGTTGCTTCATAAGTTGTCCCAGCAGGATCAGGAACATAATTGTTTTCAAAAATTGTGATTTCAGTATCTCCTTTGGAACCAGTATAGACAAAATTATTCTCTTTGAATTCTTCTTTAATATTAGCTACGATCAAGAGCACTCCGCCTGGTTTCAAGTGGTTGTATGCAGTAATAATTGCACCTCTGAGGTCTTCTACCGTTGTCATGTGGCCTATAGAATCAGGAATAGCAATGGCATCAAAACATTCCTTTAATCGCATTGCTCGCATATCGCCATAAAGATAAGTTACTTCTGGGTTGCGTTCTTTTGCAATTTTAAGCATATCTTCACTAATATCCACCCCTGTTACCTTAAAGTGTCTTTTAAAGGTGTAATCATTGCCACCCGCCCCACAACCAAGATGAAGCAATGTTCTTGCTTCGATTTTTGAATGCTCCTTAATTACCTTGCTAAATAGCTCTGTTTCTTCTGCATACTCCTCATGTGGAGCAATGATTGATTCAGTCCAAGCAAGGTCACTGTAGGAACGCCATTTAGTCGTCTTCATTCCATATTTCTCTCTTAATTTTTTCATTTCTAACCCTTAAGTTGGATTTCAGATAACGGGATGCGGATGAGCGAAGTGCTTTAGCATTTCGTTTATGCTGAGTTATCTGCCGTTGTGGGCAATTTTCTCATTTTTTATTTCTCAAATATTACTTTTCTATTCGAATGGTCAAATTTAATATCAAACTGATCGAATATGTCTAACCTACCAAGTAAAAATGGCACCTCTTCTATTAAAACCCAACCAATTCGAGTTTCAACCTCATCATTTCCTATTTTAATCTTGACCCGTTTGATGATATAGGGAATTGCTCCTTCCCCAATGCCTTTGAGTTCTTTAATTTCTTCTTTTTCTATTTCAAATCCCAAGTAATCTCCTGCTCTTTTTGGTATCAAAGTAATATCTGCGCCAGAATCAAGGAGCATTTCGCATCTAAAACTCTTTTCACCACTGGTAACTCGGAGAACTACATATGGTTTCCGAATTACTCCAAAATCCTTTAATTGTTCTTCACAATAAGGGAATTCAATCATACTATCATCAACTCCTCCTTTGGGATTTTAGCAATAAGTGGGTCATCTGAAACTTTTTTTGCTTTCTCAATTACCCCTATAAAATCAATCCCATGAGCCACTATTTCCTCTCCTGCAACAGCAATATATTCCCCCCTATATTTAAGCCTTTCTTCTGAATGTGAATCTAACCAATCTGCTTCCTTATCACAGGGTATTTTATTATGTTTCATCTTTTTATCATCTCCTCTTTTTTAAATTTTTTCGACCTGTGCGGTTAGATTTTATGCTGCCAATTTGAGTTCTATCTTACCCTCTTCAAACCATCTTTTAGTTTCATTGTTTCTTACCATAGCAGTTATTGAGGCAAGAGTTACTGAACCAGGCTT
>JBFLYA010000066.1 GCA_040757115.1 bacterium
TGTGGAAAACAACAAATTTCCATAAATTTCTATTAGTTTCTATTAATTTCAATTTTTTTAATAATATCTCCCTATCTCCTTAATCTCCACATCTCCTTTTGTTACACCACCTGAACGCTTACATAAATTCAAATAACCAAAATTCAAAACATTACCCCCATAGTTTGTATTTAGGACTTGAAATTTGGTGTTTATTTGAGATTTGGTGCTTGGGATTTGGGATTTTTTTACTTATCCACTCTGAGTAAAGTTTTGACTAATAACTGCTATAATCGTGAACTGGAAACACTATAACTCTCTTAATAAGTCGTTTCACTACCCATAACAAAGGCATATTCTTCGACAATCTTCTCACCAAGGACATGTTGAGTTAGTATCTTGATTATTTTTTCTGCATCCAGCTCCACATATTTAACTGGTGATTTTCCTATTAATTCAACCGTAGCCATTGGTTCACGACTGCACAGACCAGCACAACCTGAGGTAGTTACGATAATGTCTTTTACATTTCTTTTTGCAACTTCGTCCATCAAAGAGGTCATTACTTTTCTTGCCCCGGCGGCAATACCACAGGTTCCCATGTGAACTGTTATTTTTGCCCGATAACCACCTTCCCGTAATGTTGCGGTTGTTTGATAATCCTTTTTAATCTTTTTTAAATCCTCTACCCTTAATTTTGGCATCTTATACCTCCTCGTAATAGGTCAATGCTCTCCAATAAAATTGAGTATTGATTTTATTCATTATTTTATTTATATTCATTCACAATCTCCATAATCTTAACCGAGTCAACTGCTCCGTAGGTATCTTCATCTACTACTACCACTGGTGCTAAACCACAGGCTCCCAGACAGCGAACACTATCTAACGAATATCTTCCATCTCCGGTCATTTTCCCAACTCCTACATTTAATTCTTGTTTAACCTTATCTAAAATCTCATCACTTCTTTTTACATAACAGGCTGTTCCCAGGCAGACACGGATTAAATGTCTTCCTCTGGGCACCATTGTAAAGAATGAATAGAAAGTGACGACACCATAGACCATAGATGAGGAAAGATTTAATCTCTCCGCGATATGGTGTTGGACCTCTTCGGGTAAAAATCCGGCTACGCCCTGTACCTGTTCTAATACCGGGATAAGAGCACCTGGTTTATCCTTGTATTTAGCAATTATCCCATCAATCTTTGCCCACTGTTCCTGGGTTATTTCAACCTTTTTTGCACATTGACATTCTTTTTCCATAGTTAGATATCTCCTTTCGATTTTTGGTAACTATTCAGCCACAGATGGACACGGATGAAACACGGAAAATCCGGTGGTGTCTGAAAATAACTCTAATAGTGAAATCTATGCAGATTTGGTGTCCAAAAGGGATTTCCTCCAAAGAGCAAAATGCAAAACTCGTTTATAGTTTAGGGTTTATAGTTTATAGTTTATAGTGTATAGTGTATAGTTTATAGTGTATAGTCCTTCAACTATAAACTATCAACTATAAACTATCAACTATCTACTACATTTCAGCGTTAAAATACTTGAAGCAAAGATATTACTAAATTCCTCCAACTCTTTGAGAAACCCTGCTACTTCCTCTTTGAAATTTGATTTGTAATTTTGCATTTTGATATTTATATTTGATATTTGATATTTAATATTTATTTGTTATCTCCCCCAAATCCTATTTTGCAGAACCCTATACACTATTTTAACCTTTATGCTAGTGTGGTGTTGAGTAAGTTTTGCACGGGGTATCATCAGGTTTCGTAACCTGCAAACGGATAATTGGTAACTGGTAATTGGTAATTGGTTAAATAGCTTCGTCGTGAGCTCAGCCGAACGGTATTTAATTACCAATTACCAATCACCAGTTACCAGAATCAAATTCCGTGCGTTATTTGTTCACCACGACACTAGAAGCAGGATGCTTATGTTACTTTAAATCTTCCATAAGGTCTTTCTGGATAAGTTTTAGCACCTCGACATTATTTATTGGGATTTCATCCAAATCTGCCTTTATTTTGTCCGTATCCAGAGAATAAGTTAAGTTTTCTTTTTTATGTTGATAAAAAAAGTCTATTTCTGGATTTCCGGCTATGAGCGTCATTATTGTTTGTTTCATATCGCCGATGGGTTTGCGGTCGATATGACTATGTTTGAAACTCGCGGTAATTTTAGTTCCAATCCCTTTTTTTGATTTTATTTCAAATTTGCCGTCACATTCATTCGCCGCCTGAGCAAGCAATGAAAGCCCTAAACCGACCTTTCGTGTTTTTTTAGTCGTAAAAAACGGGTCTGTGGCTTTTTTAACCGTTTCTTCATCCATTCCAAAACCATCATCGTTCATCTCGATTTTTAGCACATCTTTTTTTAAATTTTCGTCAATCTTTATTTTGACCCTTTTTGCCCCAGCTCGAATTGAGTTTTCAACTATGTCCAGAATATGTAATGATAAATCTTCCACTTTACTTTTGTGTCTCTAAATCTTTAATGTAGTTTTTAATAAAGCCTTTTTTATTTCTTTTACCATTGGTTTTTTTAGTGAAAATTGAGTCCATGTTTTACCAATATCCGCTAAAAAATGGGCATCAGAGCCTGTAATTACAGGAAATTCTTTTACTGTCAATTTATCCTTTGTTATGTTTGGCGATATTTCGACAGCATCTAATTCTAACCCTTCTGGAATAAAGCCCAATTGCCCAATAATTCCAAATCCTTCACGGTCAATATGTGAGGCAATGGCAATGCCATTAAGCGAATGAATTGCCTCAACACATTTTTCAATCGTTAATTTAGTTGCTCCAATCAAAAGCCTCTGGTTATGCCTTACAATTTCGTCATCTTCATTAACCACTAATTGTAATCCAAAGGCATTCTCGTCATTTACACCTGGTAAGTTTTCATAGACAAGTTCTTGTAATTTTAGTAGGTCATCATCATTATCAAAAAGGGCTAATAGATGTACTTCTTCTGATGTTGTAATCTCAATTCCCCCAATAACCGTTATCTCAAAGGTTTTGCCAATTTTTTTACTAATCAAGACATTTTCGGCTGAATTATGGTCGCAGATACCGATTATATCTAATTTTTTTGACTTTGCCGTATTTATTATTCGTTTTGGTGTCATATCCAGGTCCCCACAAGGAGAAAGGCAGGTATGGATATGCAAATCTGTATTAAATATTTTAAGCATTTTGGGATTGCTAACTGGTAATTGGTAACTGATATAATTTCCCTACTAACTCAAAAGTTGATAATTTACTGACTAAAATAGGAATTTTTTCATGGATTGCCTTTTGTAGTGTATCTTCGTCTGGCTGACGATTATTAACTAAGATAATCCCTCTAATCTCTTTCAAGGAAGCCACGGCCACGATATTTTGATGTATTTGTAAAGTTACCCAGATATTTCCTTCCCTGGCATTTGCCATCACATCCGATAACAGGTCAGAGACATAGCCGCCGGTAACTTCCTTGTCTAACATTTCCGGTGCAGATTTAACCTCTAAATTTAATTTTTCAACTATTTCCTTTAACTTCATTTTTCACCGTTTATAGAGGTTAGAGGTCAGATTTTAAAGATATTACCTTAATATCTGTTCTCTGACCTCTGTTTTCTACTCTAAATTTATAATAATTTCAATTTGAGTTCCTTGACCTACTTTTGAATTGATGGAGAATTTATCAGCACACTTTTTAATATTGACCAGTCCCATACCTGCACCAAAACCCATTTCTCGAATCCAATCTGGTGCGGTAGAGAAGCCGGGTTGCATTGCTTGTTCAACATCAGGTATGCCAGGTCCAGAGTCTATCACGGAAAGCTTAATCTGCCTGGGTTGAATATTAGCGATAATCTTGCCTTGAGATGTAAAAATAACAATATTCATCTCCGCTTCATAACTGGCAATAGCTAACCGACGAATTACCTGCGGACGGATACCTAATCGTGTCAGTGTTTTTTTGAGACGGCTTGATGACTCTCCCGCTCGCTTAAAATCATTTCCAACAATATTATATTGTAAAATTATCCTTGATTCATCGGCAATAATATCCTCAAAGAAATGACTTGCTCGAAGTCGCTTAATCTCCTCCTCATAATATTCATGTTCTAATCTTTGCAATAGCCCATGAATAATATCTCCTTTGGTTATAATCCCAACTAATTTACCATTTTCTCTTGCAACTACCGGAAATCTTCCATAATTTAATTTCTCGAATTTATTAATGGCGTGGATAAGTGGTTCATCCTCGTATAAAGTTTGTATAGATTGAGTCATTTTTTGTGAAACAGGGATTTCCATTTCTCCATCTAATAAACATTTAATAAAATCTTCAAGACTAATAATCCCAACTAATTTACCTTTATCTACAACCGGTGTTCCTGAGATACGGTTATCTCTCAAAATTTCACGCAAGTCAGCGATTAAATTATTCGGACTAACAGTAATAACCTCTTTTTTCATTACCTCGCCAACTTTTAATTCATAAGCCAGTTCTTGAATTACACTAATTTTTTCTTTTGCATCCATTTATTCTTCTATCTCTGAGCACCCGGGTAATCCTTTTTGATATAATCGACCACAGGACTCATACATCGGTAAATTAGTGACTAATAATGGGATATTTTTTTCTTTTGCCATGTCAATTGTTTCTGGGGGTGGTTTTTTACCACGCACAAAACAAATTGCCTTTATATCAGATATCTCTGCGGTCCGAATTACCTGGGAATTAGTGAGACCTGTGAGAAGTAATGCCCTGGCTTTAGTAAAGGATAAGACATCACTCATTAAATCCGCGCCACAAGCCATCTTTACTTCTATTTCTAAACCAGAGGTATCTGTAAGAATTTCAGCCTCTAAAATTTCTTTTAGTTCTCTAAGTTTCATTTATTTTCCCTTTTTTGCATTTCTTGCCATTTTTCAAGATACTTAATATCTATCGTATCTTTATATCTATCTGTTTTCTTTAATTTAATCAAATCCTCAACACAAGGCACATTTACCTGAAATCCTGTTTCATCTGTAATTACTTCCTTACGGTTATACATTTCTTCAAATGAAATAGTTTCTCCTTCTTGAATAATCTTTTTTTTAGCCCGAAACACATCAATAGATACATCATTTTCTAATTTAAACATAAAATATGATTCCATCTCGTCTAATTTTTTAGATGGAAACAGGTCAAACTTCTCTGCTATTTCAAGGAAATTTTTGGTATTTTCTCTACTTCCATCAATATAAAGGTCGTAATCCATTGTTTGGACAGGTATACCATAGGCAATCATTGCCTGTCGTCCTATCAGAAGATACTTAATATGAGCATTATGAATTGCGGCAATAAACTCAACCGGGTCTGTCATTTTCCACCTTTTTTAATTTGCTAAATTTAATCGCGGCAAGGGTATGTCTATATCCAATTTGTAATCTCTTTTTAACGCCAAACTTAGAAAGCCAGGTAATTAGATTTTCCATTTCTTTTTCTTCATCCTCCTGTGTTGGTAGAGGTATCGTATCTTTATCAATCATCTTAAAAATTATATTATCACAATATCCTGAAAAAGTCAATTTTTATTTTAAAAAATTCTTGACAACAACTTATTATTTATGATAATCTTAATAGTGCTTTATGAAATAAAAAGGGGATGAAGAAAGATGAAAAAAATTGTTTTGGCATATTCTGGTGGGTTAGATACCTCCGTGATGATTAAATGGTTAAAAGACAATTATGATGTTTTGGTGATTGCCGTAGCCATAGATTTAGGTCAGGGAGAAGATTTTGATAAATTGCACTCAAAGGCAATATCAAGCGGGGCGGATAAGATTTATATTGAGGATGTCAAGGATGAATTTATTAATCAATATATCTTTCCTGCATTAAAGGCAAATGCGATTTATGAAGGTAAGTATTTATTAGCAACTTCACTTTCTCGACCTTTGATTGCCAGGAAATTAGTTGAGGTTGCCAAAAAGGAGAATGCAGATACTGCCGCACATGGTTGCACGGGTAAAGGCAATGACCAGGTTCGGTTTGAGGTGACAATTTCAGCTCTGGCTCCAGAACTAAAAATTTTAGCCCCTGCCAGAATATGGGAATTTAAAAGTCGTGAGCAAGAGATTGAATATGCGATAAAACACAATATCCCGGTGCAAGTAACCAGGGAGAGCCCGTATAGCATTGATAAAAACCTGTGGGGAGTAAGTATTGAGTGTGGTCCATTAGAAGACCCCTGGGTAGAACCACCAGAAGATGCTTATCAAATAACTACCGCTCAATCACCAACAGAACCAACTTATTTAGAAATAGCGTTTGAAAAAGGAATTCCGGTAAAACTAAATAATGAGGAGTATGCCTCAGTAAAGTTAATCCAGAGATTAAACGAAATAGGTGGGAAATATGCCATTGGACGGGTTGATGTAGTTGAGAATAGACTTGTTGGAGTGAAGTCACGAGAGGTTTATGAGGCACCAGCCGCGACTATTTTATTTGAGGCACATAAGGCATTAGAATCATTAGTGTTAGATAGAGAAACAATTCATTTTAAAGAAATAATCAGCTTGAAATACGCTGAATTGATATATTATGGATTATGGTATTCGCCATTAAAATCTGCATTAGACGGATTTGTCGAAAAGACACAAACTAATGTTACGGGTAAAATCAGAGTAAAACTTTTACCTGGCAAGGCAATCGTGGTTGGTCGAGCATCCGCATATTCACAATACCGCTATGAATTAGCCACATACAGCCAGGATGATACCTTTGACCATCAAGCCGCTGAAGGATTTATCAAAATCTTTGGTTTACCGTATAAAGGAATAGGTTAAACATGGAAGAAAAAATAAAATTTGAAGAGGCATTAGTAGAACTGGAAGGGATTGTCCGAAAATTAGAGCAAGGTGGCTTACCATTAGAGGAATCATTAGCCGCTTTTGAAAAAGGAATGAAACTGTCAAAGACCTGTTTTAAAAAGTTGAATGAGGCACAACGCAAAATCGAAATTTTATCTAAAGATAAAGAAATAGGTAAAATTACTTCTAAACCATTTTTATTAGAAGAAATTGAGTCTGATGATAAGAAGGGAGATGAATTTATGAATTAAATCCTAAATCACAGGGTCAAGCAAGCATTGACACTTTGAATCCGCCCCATGGGCTGACATTACCCTAAAAATTTACAACCTGTGAAATAGGTCTATCCTTTTTATTTATGCAGCCTTTTTTAGCTCAAAGAGTATCTGCCTCTTCTTAATCCAATTATCCTGTTCATTGTTTTGGTGCAAGGTAATAACTGAAGCCAAAGCACTTGACCCTTTTTTACTCCATCTCATACCATTATGTTTTTGCCGATCCGCTACAGCAAGATCATTTGCTTTCTCTCCTCTATTGCTGGATATTCCCAACCCAAGTTTTTTCCTGAGCCCATAACAGGGAATATAGCTTCGATTCCTCTCAAAATAACTATACTGGACACTGCCATTAACTGAGATATTTAGGGACGGATTATTTTCGTCGTTTTTCCCTGTGATTTCTTTTGGAAATTAGAAATTGGAAATTAGGTCTTCACTTCTTTCCCCAATTTCTAATTTCATATTCATTTTTTAACCGCAATCTTTCACACTAAAATGAACCGTCTCTAAAATCGCAATTTGTAACGGTGTTGAGTATAATTAAGCAATCAATGGCTACCTGTGATTTAATATCCTTTTCTTCAACCACTCTCAAAACGTTAACCGCATGGTCAATCTTTCCTACCCATAAATAACCCCTTACCTTCCTAAGTATCTCATTCCGAATTCCCTTGTTTTTTAAACCAAGACTTAACTGCATTTCACACTTCTTAACTAAATAATACCAATCAAGAATAATTCTATATGGTATCCAACCAAACATTGATTTTATTGCTGAATGTAAATCCTTTGCTCCATCCACAAAAAATAATAAACTCCCTTTCCTTAGCAAATCATTATGCAAGAGAAAGTCGATTAATCTCCTTATCGTCTCAACTATCCCTAATCCGTTAAGTATATACCTGTTGACTAACGATACGTTAAGGTGTATAATCTTAGCGTATGGAAATAAAGTTACACAAAAAAGCTACTACAACTTTAGCAATAAGACAAATTATTAAAGAAAGCCTTCTTTCTGCTTATGCTTTGGCTAAAAAGTATGGCATTAGTCAAACTACGGCTCAAAGATGGAAAAAGGCTGAAAGCCTTGAAGATAAATCCTCTCGTCCACATAGACTTCGTACCGATTTAACAAAGGAACAAGAAGATTTAATTTGTTTTGAAAGAAAGCAATTTAAGAAGACAATTGAAGACATCTTTTTTACTTTAGAACCCGGATTCCGGACAAATTTCTCCAAAAATATAACGTAACATATTGAGGGACATGAAGAAATGTTGCCTTTTGCTTATACATAGTGTAGCCCATAAATTTTTTGTAAAAAAAATTTAACAGCAATTCTCGGTGAATTTTTAGAGACTGAATTCACCTATGTTTAGGAGAGATAGAGAAAAGTATTTTTCGTAAAGATTTTGAGAGGAAAATAAGGAATAATGAGTCTCTATCTAATTTTTCACCGAGAATTTCTGAAATTTAAAAAAATTACTTGACAAAAGAGAATTAATGATATATAATGTAGTCCATAACAAACGGGAGGGCTACATATGTATCTTGATTATAAAACTACAAGATATAAAGACAAAATATATAAATCCTACTTGATCGTTGAATCCTATCGAGAGAAAGGCGAAGTAAAAAAGAGACCTTTATGGAAAATCGGTAAATTAACTGATAATCAAGTTGCCCAAATAAAATTAATTTGTAAGTCACAAACTGATAAAGAGTTTGCCGTAACTGAGCTTAAAAATGTCATCCCTCTACAGAGCAAACCATATTTGGAGCTTGCTGTTGTAAATGAACTATGGAATCAAGGGGAACTATCAAGGGTATTTAGAACTAATATTACTAAAGGAGATTTACCAACACCTCTTGTAGCAAGAGTTCTTACGATCAATAGATGTGTTGATCCTTGTTCTAACTATTCTATTCCCCCAATGGATAAGAAAAACCGCCGTATCTGAAATTCTGGGAATCTGTCTTGATAAACTTAATGATGACAAGATCTATTATGAACTCGACAAGATAGAAGAAAATAAGAACCATCTTGAAGATCATCTCTTCAGGATGACATATAGGAAAGACCCGTCAAGTTATACTATAGTCAATTATGATCTCTCTTCTTCCTATTTTGTTGGATTCAAATGCAAACTTTCCGCATTTGGTAGAAGCAAAGATGATAAACATGGTAATAAACAAGTTATAGTGGGTTTGCTGGTAAATGATAAAGGATACCCTTTCTCTTGGGATGTTTACCCTGGTAATACGGCTGAAGTGCATACCTTAACAGATAAGGTAGACATCTGCCGTAAGCGTTTCAAGATGAAAGATATTACCCTGGTATTTGATCGTGGCATAGTATCCGATGACAACCTGGAATACATCACAGATAAAAAGCTAAAATACATATCTTGTCTTGATAAAGATCAGATACAAAATGTTCCTGGAATTGATTTATCTATTTTCAAGGTATTAACTACCAAGGATTTATCTGAGAAACAACTCTCTATATTAGGGCTTGACAAATATGACCAGGATTTGTGGTTCAAAGACCTTGGAGAAAAGGAAAATCGTCGATATATACGTGGACTTAACCCAACACTGTTTAAAGAGGAAAGAGAATCTCGGATTGAGAAGCTCAGATGTTTTGAAGAATTTGTCGAGAAAAAGAATGTAGAGCTTAAATCGGCTAAACGCTCAAGAGGTTATGAAGCCACTAAAAACTGTATCATAAACGAGCTCAAAAGATTAAAGACAAAGAAATATTTTAATGATGAACCAGTTCTTGAGGAGATAGAGATTCAACCTATAGATAAAGATGGTAAAAAAGGTAGTCTCATAAAATCATATCAGGTATCAATAGAGAGAAATGAGGTTAATATTGATAAGGATGAATTAGTAGAGGGCCTTTGTGTATTTGTTTCTAATCATATTCAAAAGAAAGAGGAAGATGTCATTTTCAGCAGTGAAAGAATAATAAAGGCTTATCGGGATAAAACAAAGATTGAGGATGCTTTCAAACATATTAAATCATTCTTAAAGATACGTCCCTTCTTCGTCAATACCGATAAGCACGTCAGAGCTGTTTATACCGTATCCGTGGTCTCATATTTCATTAATAAGGACTTAGCAGAAAGACGTAAACAGATAGAAGGTATTGACTACCTTAATTCTAAAAACCTTTATGAACCCTTTAGAGGTTATGATTGGATTAAGCTCAAAGATACATTGTCTGGTAAAACGAAAGGAGAGGAGGTTTGGTTGAGTGAAGAACAAAAAAGATTATTGAACAATCTAAATATAAACATTCAATAAGAAAATTATATAGTGTAGCCCATAAATCTAAAGTTATAATCTTATGGGATACACCTAGTGTAGCGTTCTCTAAATACATATAATAGTTATTAACGAAAATTTCTCATAGAACAGATATAGCAACAGGGTTGATGGTTGATAGTTTATAGTTGATAGTTTCATAGACTATCAACCATCAACTATCAACAATACTAATGTGAACTTTTGGTTAATACTTACTATAATATTGTTATATCTACTTAGAGAACGCTCTACTAGTTATAAATATTTTTCCGGAAGTGGGGTTAGAAGATAAAATACCCAATCTTTATCCAATGAAGATTTACCGTTGTTTAAAAAGGCATAATTTGAATATCGTGCCTGAAGAGTTTATTAATGCTGAAAGAAAGATTAAGAAGTTTCGCAAATATACTATGGGATACCTTCATATGGATTTACTTTATGCTCCAAAGATTAACAAGGAAAGAAACTATATTTACACTGCTATTGATAGGGTGGCTAAAATTGCTTTTGTAATGATAGGTAAAAGAAAGAATAAAGAAACAGGGGCTATATTTCTAAAACAAGCCTGTCCTTTCTATCCTTACAAGATTAACTATATCCTAACTGACAATGGAGCTGAATTTAGTTATAAAGCATTGCCAAAAGGAAAGAAGACCAAGAAAACTCACTCTTTTGACAAGATTTGTCAAGAAAACAAAATACAACATCGAACTATCAAATTCAAACATCCGTGGACTAATGGAATGATAGAGATTAGCTATTTTCAGACACCACCAGAAAAGGGAGCTTGACGATGATGCCAAGTGTAACCCAGTTCTGTCCTCATATAAGCACAGGAAGTATTTTTGTAGAAAGGACAGGATCTCTAAATATACCTGCACCTGATATCTTTTCCCACTCTTGGCGAATAGGGTATCATTACCCACAGTATGATCAATGCTTCCTTCTCGGATAAGGGTGGAAACGATCATTTTCAATACTCCATAAACTAAATGGTTAATGTCCCATTTAGCCCTTTTGAAGAAATTGTAAAAACAACTATGATGTTTTCTTTTGGGTGCACCTCCTGTCTGAATTATTCGGGTGATAGTCTTTCGACCTGGGGTTAGCAACCAACCAATAATTAGAGTCACAAAGTTCTCGAAACTTTGTTTATTTTTGAAAGAATTTGTAAAAGTATTCAAAATTTGATAGAAAGTTGTCGATAAATATAATAGGCTCATCTCTTCTCCTCCTTTTAAAGATTTGATTCCTATTATCTTTAATCGACAGGAGAAGAGATTCTTTTTAATTTCTGCTAAAAAATGACGAAACTCTAGGGGGGTAAAAAGTAAGTGTAGAAATTGATAAATGAAGTTATATTTCCCCTTTTAATTTTGATTGTAAAGCTGATCAGAGAAAGTAGAATAAGTAAATTTTAGGAATTTATAAATGTTCTCAATTTTAAAATTAGCGGGAAAAAATATTTTTCGAAATAAACGAAGGACAACTATTACACTATTAGCTATATTTGTAGGTATAGGTAGCGTCGTAATTAGTAAAGGAATAGTCGCAGGTTTTCAGAAAGGAATAATTGACTTAGTCACAAGAGTAAAAACAGGACATATTCAGATTCATACTAAAGGATATTTAGATGCTTTACAATTAATGCCATTAAGGTTGTACATCAAAGAATTAAAGAAGACAGAGAAGATAATAAGAAAACAGAAAGAGGTAGTTCATTATGCTAGAAGAATTAACTTTACAGGAATGCTTTCTACTGGAGAAGAATCTACTATGTTTATGGGAATAGGAATAGAACCAAAGAGCGAATTTAAAATATGTAGAGATTTACTATCAGGAATTATAAAAGGGAAGGAGTTAAAGGGATTTTCTCCTTACTCTGCTTTAATCACTAACCAGTTAGCGAAAGGCTTACAAGTAGATGTGGGTGATACTATTATGCTTATATCACATACAATAAATGATACAATGAATGCTGTTGATGTACAAGTTGAAGGAATAGTACAAATTGGCACCCCAGTCTTTTTTAGTGGGAATATGTTGATCACTACATTGGCAGCTGCTCAGAAACTTCTTGATATGAAAGGTAAAGTAACAGAAATAATAATTGGTATTGATAAGATTGAGAATTTAGAAAATGTTGCAGAGACTCTCCGTGGTAAGTTTAATACGAAGAGAATGAATTTAGAAGTGCATACTTGGAAAGACATAGTTCCCTACTATAAGGATACTATACAGGCTCAAAATGTGATACTTTGGATTATAGTTCTGATTTTACTAATTATAATAGGGACAAGTATAATGAATACAATGATGATAGCAGTATTTGAGAGGACACGAGAAATAGGTGTAATGATGGCAATAGGAACTGAAAGAATGCAAATTTTTTTACTTTTCCTTTTTGAATCATTATTCACTGGAGTAATTGGGAGTTTCATTGGATGTGTAAGTGGAGCATTGTTTGTTTGTTATTTAAATATAATAGGGATTACTATCAATCTTTCTGGGGAATTAAGATCTGTAACTTTTTATCCGTATGTAACAGAGAATAATATTACATTTTCCTTCTTATTTGGTATTTTTGTATCAATTATATCAGGAATCTATCCAGCCTATTTAGCCTTACAATTAAAACCTGTTGATGCTTTGAGATATGTATAGTATAATATTTGAGTTCTTAGTTAGCGTTATCTATATCTTCATTAAAAAAGAGAGTTAAAAATGGTAAAAAAATACCAATTATTCAAAAAGGGAATTCTATCCAATAAATACATTCGAGATCTTAATAATATTACTATTAATGACATCTCTTTAGTAGGGAGTAAAGGTGCTAAGTTAGGGGAAATGAAAAAGGCAAAATTCCCTGTACCACCAGGATTTTGTATTACAGCTGATGCTTATGAATATTATCTCCAATATAATGAAATCCAAGATGAGATTGTTAAAATAGTAAAGGATACATTTATATCTTTTTCTTCTCTTAAATCAGAAGCTTATAAGATAAAAAACCTTATTTTATCTGGGCATATACCATTAGAGCTCAGAAATGAAATTATATCAGCTTATCACAAATTAAGAGGATATGTATCTATTCGTTCATCTGCTACTTATGAAGATTTATCTATAACTTCCTCTGCTGGGATATATGATACTTATCTCAATATAATTGGTGAGAATGAAGTACTTAAGAAGGTAGTTGAAGTTTTTGCATCTTTGTGGAGTGAACGAGCTATTTCTTATCGAGAGGCTAAGTTTTCTAAGAATGAGGTTACTATAGGAATTCCAAAGATGGCAGTTATAATACAACAGATGATTTCAGCACAAGTTTCTGGTATAATTTTCACTTCCAACCCTGTCGATAAAGATTTGGTGATCGAAGGAAGCTTTGGATTGGGTGAGATAATTGTAAAAGGTAAAGTTACTCCGGATAGATATGTGATTAATAAAAGAACATTGAAGATAAGCGAAAAAACACTCTCTACTAAGGATGTAATGATAATTCCTGATCAGAGTCCTAATCAAGTATCTATGGGAGTTCTTGAGATCTATGTTCCTCAAGAGAAAAAAGATAGGCAAATTCTATTAGATCGAGAGATAAAAAAATTAGCAAGGTTGGGTTTAAATATCGAGAGATATTATAGAGTCCCTCAAGATATTGAATGGGCTTATAATAAAGGTAAGTTTTATATCTTACAAACAAGACCAGTTACTGCTATCCCAGAAAAAGTAACTATATGGAGCAACTTTAATTGGAATGAGATAATTCCAGGAGTATTATCTCCCTTTACTTGGTCAATGTTAAATGAAGTAATTCAGAATATGATAAAACATATAATGAGAAAATTTGGATTTCCTCCTGTTGAGTTACCACCTATAATAGAGTTGCTTTATGGTCGGGTATATTGGAATATGAATAATCTATTAGAAGTATTTAAAGACCTATCTTTTTTTGAAGAGATTGGGGGAAAAGAAGCAATATTGGCTGTTGGGGAAAAAGTACCTAATTTTAGAATTAAGATAATATTGATGTGTCTGCAGATTTTTAGATTCAATATATTCAAACTCTTAAATGTTATTTATAAAATCAGTTGTATTTTCTTTAAGATGCACCGTGATATAGAGAAGGTATACTTCCAAGTTAGAAAGACTTTTGATAAGTTTGAAAAAGTTGATCTTTCAAAAATCTCTTTAGAAGAATTATTATCCTTTAGAATATTGTATAGTGAAGAAGCAAAGGAAGTAATGCTTGCTAATGTACTAGGGGGTGGATTAGTTATATCTTCTTATCAATTACTTGGTAAAATAACTAAGCGATGGCTTGATGATAAGGATGGAATACTCCAAGCAAAATTAATAGGTGGAATGTTAGATGAGACTGTCAAAATGGATATTGAAATCTGGAAATTAGCACAAAAGGCTTCAACTTCTGAATATATCAATTCTATTTTTAGTGAGAGAAATGAGGAAGAAATTATTAGTTTATTAAAAGAAAAGGGAGAAGGAAGGGAGTTCTTAATTAAATTAAAAGAATTTCTATCTGAATATGGACATCGATGTAGTATGGAATATGATTTTATGGTACCCAGATGGATAGAAGAACCAAGGTTTATCTTAAGTATGATAAAGAATTATCTCAAGAATAAAGTAAGTGAAGAGGGGTTAGTTGTTAATCCTATTAGACACTTGAAAAATAAAGCAATAGAACAGGAAAAAATAATTCTTAAATCTTTAGAAAAGTTATCATCAGGAATCTTTAATAAATTATTTCCCATAAAGAGATTCATTTTCAAGAAGGCCATTCAGAACCTTCAAAGAAACCACTCTTTACGGGAGACACCAAAATTTTATGCAATGATGCTATGGATGGCTGCAAGAATGATGATTTTAGAGGTAGGTAATCGTTTATTTGAAGAAGGAGTTCTTTTAAGTAAAGACGATATTTTCTTCTTGAATATAAATGAGACAAGAAAATTAGTAAAAGGGGAATTCAGTAAAAAAAAGGCTCTACAATTAGTAACTGAACGTAGGCAAGAATATGAACATAACCTTAAACTTAAACCGCCATCAATTATTAGAAGTGATTCTTTTCTCACTTTTGAAGAAGAGAAGTTGGAATCTTCATCTTATCTGGAAGGAGTAGGTGTATCACCTGGTAAAGTAACTGGGAAGGCAAGGATAATTTTTGATATAAATAAGTCTTGGAATTTAAGGAAAGGTGAAATATTAGTAGTACCTTATACTGATCCAGCGTGGACACCCCTATTTTTGATAGCAGCAGGAGTGATAACAGATATTGGAGGTTTACTTTCTCATGGTGCCATTATTGCTAGAGAATATGGCATCCCTGCTGTGATGGGTGTAAAAAATGGAACTAAGACGATAGAAGAGGGGAGAACGATCACCGTCGATGGAAATGAAGGAAGGGTTTATCTTTATTAATTTTGACTTTTATTACGTCAGAGGAATTAAAAAGGATGTCTTGTAATTACAATAGATTATATCTGACTATTTCAGTTGTACATACGGTTCTAATTCAACTTGTCCTAATGAGTTCAATAGGTTAATCAAAAAGTTTGCATACAAAAAAAGTTTCTGGCTTTTCATACAATAAGAGAACTGTTGTTCTTCAAAACATTTTTATCCAAAAGAAATCATAAGAAAATGTGCAGGAATATACTATCCTATAGGAGTTAAAATGAAAGTAGTATTTGTAAATTCACCAAGGTATGTACATCCTATTATGTATGAGACAAATGATTATTTGATGCCTTTAAATTATCCATGTTTAGCAGCAGCTATACGGGATAAAATGGAGGATATTGAAGTAAAAATTATTGACTGTCCACCTATGAGAATAGGCTGGAAAACTCTAAGAAAAATAATAGAAAAAGAGAAACCTGATGTAGTAGGCTGTGGAGATGTAGTTTTATATGCCCATGAAAGTGTAAAAGTCTTCAAGATAGCGAAAGAAATTAATCCTCGGTGTATTACTATCGCTGGGGGACATTTTTTTTCCTTCATGGTAGAGAAAGGTCTAAAGGAATATATGGCAGATTATATTGTAAGATTCGAAGGTGAAGAAACGATAGTAGAACTCCTTGAATATCTTAGGAATAATAGAGACTTGGAAAAGGTCAAAGGAATTGGTTTTAAAAGAGAGGGGAAGATTATTATTACCCCTCCAAGACCTCTTATTAAAAATCTTGATGAATTACCTATACCAGCTTTTGATCTTATGGTTATGGAGAAACCTTCTTCTTTTGGCATGACTTGGTTAAATGCAGGAGTGCTTGAAAAGTCTCGAGGATGTATAGATCACTGTAATTACTGTTCCCTATGGAAAGTAATGGGTCAATATTCTATTAAGCAAGATGGGAAGGAAGAAGTGAAACCTTGTTATAGGCAAAAGAGTGTTGAGAGAGCTATTGAAGAAGTAGAAATTCTTTACCACAAATACAAAAAGCGATATCTTTTCTGGGTTGATGCTACATGGAATGTTGCTCCTGAATGGACAGATGCTTTTTGTGAAGAGGTACTAAAGAGGAAAATGAAGTTTAATTACTGGGCTTTTCTCAGAGCAGATTGTCTACTACAAGATGAAAAACTGGGAATTTTAGAAAAGATGGTCAAAATAGGACTTAAGCATGCTCTTATAGGTATTGAAAGATCATCAACAGAATCATTACAAACTTTGCAAAAGTCAAGATGTACTTATGAACAGACAAAAGAAGTCTTCGAAGTTCTTAGAAAAAAATATCCTCAAGTTATTAGAGTAGGGACATTTATAGCTGGAGTAGAAAATGAGACTAAAGAATCAATCATGGATTTGGCAAATTATGCTCTTGATCTTAAATTGGACTACATAGAGCTTTTTACTTTAACTCCTAACCCGGGGACTACCATCTGGAGAGAGTGTGTAAGAAAAGATTGGATTGAAATTAAAGATTATAAACAATGGGACTGGCGTACACCCATAATGCCATCAGAATATATGTCTAGGGAGGAAATAGCAAATACTATTGAAAAAGCTCTAAGAAAATTCTATCATTTAAAGCATCTAATATTTAGACAACTCCTTTCCCCTATCAGTTTACGGAGAAAGACTGCCTTTTGGATCATTTATATCACTATAAAGTTTATGACTCTTCATATTGCAAATTTATTAAAAGGTATTTTTGAGGGTAAGAAAGATTTAAAGTCCTCAAAAATACTAAAGGTAGAAAAAGTGATAAAGCCTAAATGGTATGATACATGAAGAAATCTAAATCCAGTTATAAGGACTTCTGCAAAATGGGAAAATAAATAATAGAAGGAAGAAAGAGGTATTTTGAGAATAAAAAAGGGATTTTAAACAAGATTTGTGGGAAAGAAGAAGAGGTTTATTAAAAAAGACAATAATTTCCCTATGAGAGGAACAAATCGCTCTTTAAAAATTACTTTTTTAGTTCTTCAGGCAGCCGTAGATAAGGCAGAATCGTGTGCAAAGATGCGATAACACCTAATTTTCTGTGGTTGTTTTAATAAGAGAGCGGCATCATAATCTACTAGTGCTCTGTCGCTACTTAATTGATGGATAAACCCGTTTCAAAAAATAGATATTGAAACAAGTTGATTTGAAATTCATAGAAATATGGTAGAAATTAGTTGAAATTTATAGAAATTGATGGAAATTGGTAGAAAGATGGTGCAAGAAAACAATAAGTTTCTATTTATTTCTACTAATTTCAATTATATTTCCATAAGTTTTATATTATTATTGACAAAGAATGCTTAAGAAAAATATTAATCAAATCATTGGCGACAGAGCACTAGTGCTCTGTCGCCAATGATTTGATTAAGATTTTGGTCATTCTTGCCGATAATAATATAAACTCTTGAGGCAAGGAGGAACCAAAATGAAAAAAAGTATATAGTTGAATTAACGGACGAAGAACG
>JBFLYA010000067.1 GCA_040757115.1 bacterium
CATTCTGGGGATTCAAAAGCCATGCTGCCTTCCAACAAACCCAATTCGGAGTTGTTAATATTAACGAACAAACTACTCCTGGCAATACTCCGGATGTTAAGGCCTTCTTTTCAGTTATTAAACCAATTACTAATACTCTCAACTTAACTATCAAGACCTTTTTGGCTGATGCTGCCTATGACGCCTGGTATGTCTATCAATATATTGCCAAAGGTGGTGGTGTTGCCTTTATACCTTTAAATACTCGGGGTCATAAAATCCTTCAACATTCCTTTGGTAAAAACGGTCGTCTTCTTTGCCAGGATAACCGTGAAATGGATAATGGTGGAGCCTGGTTTGATAAACAAAAACAGCATCGACGACAAAAATTTATCTGCCCTCTTATTAATCCTAAAACAGGTAAGAGAAAACCTGGTCAAAAATGCCGCTGCAACCACCCCAACTGGCAAAAGAAAGGCTGTACTCAATACATCAACCTTGACGATGTTGAAAATGCACGCTTTGCCATTGATAGAGAATCTAAACTATTTAAACAAACTTACAAACATAGAACTCTGGCAGAAAGAGGGTTTTCCATTCTTAAAGATTATGCTATTGAAAAACCTATCTCTCGTAATCTAAACTCTATTGCCAACATCTATACCCTTGCTTATGCTCTAATGAATGCCAAAGTAATCCTTCAGGCAAAAGAAAAAACTTCATCTGTGTAAATTTATCTCTCTTTTCACTTACTATCTTCTTTAGTTCGATACTCTAACTGTGTCTCTATTACATTTATTACATAATTAAATACCCCTTTCTACTTCTCTTCTGCTCCATCTATCCATCTTTTATCCATCCTAAGATTTATTCCTTTTTAATACACCTCCCCTTTTGAAACCTAACCTCAATGTTTATAATGTGTTATATATATCTACCTCACCTCCTAAACACCCCCAAAATCTACCCTCTTAATATTATAGTCCCTTGATTTTACAGAGGTTAATAGGTCCGACCCTCATCTCGTAACTATTTAGCCACAGATGGACACAGATGAAACACTGATTTTTTTTGTAACTATTCACCACGAAGAGCACGAAGGTCACGAAGATTGGACAAGACAAATCTTTTTATGCCTTCTTTCAATCTTTCTACATTGAAATTTATCAACAAGCCAACTTTGATATTTGCTAACTTTATTAGATATTTCATCAAATTTCACTTCGTGCTCTCCCTGCCCTTCGTGGTTTAATCTCTTTTAGTCTATCCTCACCATAACCCTTAATTCTTCTATCTTCATCTCTCTCCATGCAAAATAAATGGTGCCCAGTAGAAGGGGTTAGGGTATTTTTTCTTTATCTCATTGCGGGCGAGTCTTAATGCCTCTCCTCGGGTCTTACCCTGTTTCAGGTGTTGATAAAATAACTCCATATACTCTCCAGTCTCTTTTGATGCTACCTCCCAGAGGCTTACGAGAACACTCCTTGCTCCTGCGTGTTGAAATGCCCTGGCAAAGTTCACTACTCCCTCACCTTCCATTACCTTTCCTCTGCCAGTGAGACAGGCTGAGAGAACCACTATGTCCGCATCCAGGCTTAGCCCTAATACCTCGGTTAAGGTCAGAAATCCATCATCTTCTCCCTTGTTTTCAACTTGTCCAAGGAGTAAGAAGGGTTCTTTTATGCCCTGCACCTTACCTGGTAAATCAGCATGGGTGGCAAAGTGGAGATAACGATAGTTTTTGAGTGTAGCCTTACGCAGGTTTGTCTCATTGGCATAGATATTTAATAAAACATCAGGGGGTTCTGATTTTACACCAAAAAGTCCTGCAATTGCTCTGACCTCGTCCTCTGTCTCAGGAAGTGGAATGAAAAACATCCCTTTGCCTTCTTTATCATCCTTACTTGTTTTTCCCCACTCTCGTCTTGTCGCAAGTCCTCGATAGGCATATTGGGCCAGATTCTGGGTCAGCAAGGTAGGTTGTGGTTGCCCTTTTTTATAAGCGATGTAACGAGGGTCATTCTTATCATAAATGGGATTCCCAAGGGCAAATAAGATTTTAGAAGCCTGAGATGGTTTGAGCATACGGTTTAAGGCAAGGATTGATGCTGATTGGCAATATGTTGTCTTATACTTATCACCTACATAAAGGCTATCTCGATAATCCTTTCCTGTGCTTATTACCAGTGCCTCAAAGGGAAGTAGTCCTAATATGCCATCAGGGATGATAATAATCTCTTTATCGGGTGATATGCCTTTTAATGCATCTTCTAAGAGAAGACAATAGAGGCTTTGACCAAGGAAGGGAGAAAAATCTTCTTGGGTATATGGGCTTTGCAAGGGCAAGACAAACTCCTCAACCAATGCCTCTATCCCTTCTTTATCTTTGGGAATCTTTATCAGTCTCTCTACCTTTCCTTTACTCACCACAAAGAGATATGTGGCATCATCGCATATAGCATACTCCAGAAGAATCTCATTCTCCTTTAGAGGTAATTCCTCAACCGGAATAGGTTTTGGGTAATTTAGGCTGGCATAGCGTGGGTATTCCCTTCTCATATTTGAGATAAGCACATCAAGTTCCTTCTTTAAAGTTTCCTTCCTCTTTACCCATTCCTTAAACACATCCTCACCCTTTGTATACATCTGTGTCCATTGCTCTTCTATGGCAGAGAGTCTATTCAGGATGTCTTCCTCTTTGTTTTTTATCTCAGGAGGTAGTTCTGACTTAAAGTATCCTCTAACTGATTCGGCGATTGCCTCAAGCAAAACCCTTGCCCTGGTTGATTCAGCAAAGTAAAAGCTCGTGGATAAGAGGTCTTTGCCATAAGGCTTAAACCTTTCATCTATTGTTTCTCCCGTGATTACCCTTTCTGAGAGGGTAGAGATAAGCCCTTTATATGACCTGATTCTTCCACCATAATAACCTGCCCCAAAGAATCCTGCTTTCTCTCCTTTGATTCTCGCTCTCATTTCCTCAGAGATGGATACTGCCTGAAGGAATTCAGCTGATGCCTCCTTGAATTTACCCATCCCTTTTAATCCCAGACCATTCTGGGTATAAACCTGGATACGATATGGGTCAGCAGTATTCCATTTTGGTGCCATTTCCTTAAGGAGGTTTAATGCCTCATTATGCCTTCCGGTAGCAATATAAAGCTCAACAAAACCAGATCTTCCTTTTGCCTCACTGAAATACTTTTCAGCCTCTTTATATCTTTTTTGAGATAGGTAAATATCACCAATATTATTCAGGCTTATGGCGATATCCTGAGGAATATTGAGTTCTTTTCTTATCTTCAATGCCTCCTCAAAGTAGCTTAATGCCTTCTCATACTGACCAAGGAAGTAGTAAACATAACCGATATTATTCAGGCTTGTGGCGATATCCTGAGGGATATTGAGTTCTCTATATATCTTCAATGCCTCCTCATAGTAGTTCAATGCCTTTTCATACTGACCAAGGGAGGAGTAAACAGCACCGATATTATTCAGGCTTGTGGCGATATACTGAGGGATATTGAGTTGTCTTCTTATCTTCAATGCCTCTTCATAGTAGTTCAATGCCTTTTCATACTGACCAAGGGAGTCGTAAACAAGACCGATATCATTCAGGCTTATGGCTATATACTGAGGGATATTGAGTTGTCTTACTATCTTCAATGCCTCCTCATAGTAGTTCAATGCCTTATCATACTGACCAAGGTGGTGGTAAACAAGACCGATATTATTCAGGCTTATGGCTATATACTGAGGGATATTGAGTTCTCTATATATCTTCAATGCCTCCTCCAAGTAGTTTAATGCCTTTTCATACTGACCAAGGGAGCAATAAACAAAACCGATATTATTCAGGCTTGTGGCGATAGATTCTGGTGATAGATTGTTTTCTCTTTTTATCTTCAGTGCCTCCTCATAGTAGTTCAATGCCTTCTCATACTGACCAAGGGAGTTGTATACATAACCGATATCATTGAGATTTGCCGTAATAACCCGAAGATGATTTAAATCACGACAAATTTTTAATGACCTTTCATAATACGCCAGTGCTTCCTGATACCTTCCATATTTCTTTGCTTCCTTTCCCTGATTGTAAAGTCTTAGTGCTTTGTAAAGTCTTAGTGCTTCATCTACTGACTGTGAAAAGGTATTTCCCCAACACCCTATTACAAACAAAGCAATGAATAAAATGAATAAAGTAATTATTTTTCTCTTCATTTTTTTATAACCTCCTTATAAAAGTAGCCATTTCCAGAGTGGAAAAGTTTCCACCTGTGCGGTTAGATTAACCTTCCTCACATCTTTTAAAACCACGAACGACCCACAAGTGGGTACCCCGGAAGGGGATGAAGAATTATAAACCAAATCGTAACTATTCAGCCACAGATGGACACGGATGAAACACGGAAAAATCGGTGAGGCGTGTTCGGTATCCGTGTCTGTAATCAGGCTGAAGGCTGAAGGGCTTTTCTTCTTCTAACTTCCACCTTCCTTAATCCCCCGCCAGCGGGGGACATCTATCTCTACCCTCTGCTTTCTCGCCCCTTGCATCTTGTCTTCTACTATCTGCTATTTATCCGTGTTAATCTGTGGCTGAATAATTACATTTTCTTCGTGGTCTTCGTGCCCTTCGTGGTTTATCTTAATCGCATTAGTGACCATCCTATTGGTTAAATATAGCAAGATTATAACCATTATAATGGTTATTTGTCAAGTTAAATCGCAACCACCAGTAGCTATTTTCATTTTTTTTCACTCATCTATGCTTAAATTGATACATTCCGAATACCAGACCTGGTAATTTATCTGTTACCTGGTCATTATGAATTAAGTGCGAAACGAGTTTTTCTGTCAAATCTCTTTTGTAAGTCAGTTCTCTTTCTGCATTCAGTCTGGCAGTTAATTCTTCCAGTCCCTCCTGTCTCCACCTTGAAGCTACCAGGTATATCTTCTCTGTCCCGGGTATATCGTCTAAGGAAAACCAATTAGCGTCATTGGGAATTCGTAGTGGTCCTGGTGGTATAGGATTAGGTGTTGGGATATCTTTACCTGGAAAGAGTTGTTTTAAGACTCCAGAGCTATTTAATTGAAAGATATAGAGATAACAATAGTCAGATGCATAAGTTGTCAGGTAATAAGGGTCATTGCTGGTTAGGATTAGGGTATCAGATGGAGTTTTAGCGGTAACAAATCTCTTTTGAGCAGGCAGGTAATGGAATTTGGAGTCAACCTTAAGTTCATCCATTAACAGGGAGTAGAGATTCTTTAGTGAGGCATCCTCGGGATTTGTCTTAAGCCTTTGGTTAAGTTTTGTTATGGCTGTATCGTAGTCTCCAGATACAATCATTTTATATATTTGTTCAGTGGAAACAGATGTGGTTTTCAGCCATTGTTTATTGACTGGTTTTGGTAATTTAAGGCTGGCTTTCTTAAGCCAATATCCTCCAGAGACTATGAGCAAAACAGCGATTGCTATTGGCAAGACGACTTTCATCATCAGCCTTTTTATTTTATCCCAGAATATCATTTGCTGTAATGGAGTTCCAAACATAATAGTATCTCCTGATTGTAACTGTTCACCGCAGAGACACAGAGACGCAGAGAAGAAAATTAAAATTTATGGACGATACGCTTAATCCCATCCTTGATTTTCATCAGTGCAAGCTTTTGAGAACAGATTAATGTAACACTTTTAGCCATCTGAAGTGGAATCATGGTAATCAGTTATCGGTAATCGGTTATCGGTGACCGATTACCTGATTACCGACCACCGATTACCCGATTACCTTATGGTCACCATGTCCTATGTATTACCATGATGTCCTCAATAATCTTTTCTGTTATCTGATTTATTTCCATATCTTCTCTGTTCCTCTGCGTCTCTGCGGTGAATTACTATCTGTATCTCCTGATTGTAACTGTTCACCGCAGAGACACAGAGACGCAGAGAAGAAAATTAAAATTTATGGACGATACGCTTAATCCCATCCTTGATTTTCATCAGTGCAAGCTTTTGAGAACAGATTAATGTAACACTTTTAGCCATCTGAAGTGGAATCATGGTAATCAGTTATCGGTAATCGGTTATCGGTGACCGATTACCTGATTACCGACCACCGATTACCCGATTACCTTATGGTCACCATGTCCTATGTATTACCATGATGTCCTCAATAATCTTTTCTGTTATCTGATTTATTTCCATATCTTCTCTGTTCCTCTGCGTCTCTGCGGTGAATTACTATCGGAACGGTTACAAAAATAGTTTCTTAAATGCATCTTCTGTTTCAGCTCGTTGATAAAAGTGGTCGTCAGTAATTTTCAGTTCTGCTGAGCTAAAGATATCTACCCAGGTATTGACAATGTTTTTAAATTCCTTTCTTCCTGAGGCATTAACATAAAGACAATAAACCTCTGTATCTATGGGAAACCTTAAATCATCGGCATCCTGAAGTCTTGGTGGCCAGGGATACTGAATCATATCAGAAAAGATGATGATTGTATTACGATAATTACCTTCTTCTCTGTTTAAGAAGTGGGCGGTATGATATAAGGCACCTAAGATATCCGTTCCTTTATAAACCTCCTGGCGCCTGGTTAATTCTTGCACAGCTTTACTTATCCTTGTCTTTTCTTGTATTGCCTGCAAGGTAGCTTCATTAAAGGTCTTTAGGGGAATCCTTACATCATCAATATCAAAGCCATGCTCATCAATCCCAATCACGCAGAACTTATCACCAGGCTGAATCTGGTTTACTATCCGTCTAACCCAGGGGACGACCTCTGGCCAAAACATAGTGATTTGCCCTTGTGAGCTGTGCAAGGCAAAAGAATCTGTCTCATCTACTAAGACAATCACAAATCGGGGTTTTTCTGGTTGTTCCAATCCACCACATCCTGCTAATAACAGAAGAGGAATGCAGATACCTAATGTTGTTTTAACTATGGGCAGAAAACGATGGATTTGTGAAAAAGTCTTCATTGGTGACTACCTCCTTTTTTTACCTTTTGCCCCAGTTCCATGGTAATAATAAAGATAGATATTTGAGATTGTATTTCCATAGTAAACCTTTAAGTGTCTTCCTATGGTGGTTTACAGTCTCCTTTACCTTCCTGGTCCTATCTTCAACCGCCTTATATGGAGCCGTTGCTATCGCTGGGGTATATTGGTTAAATTTTTCTCTTAGTTCCTTCAGAGTTTTACTGAGATTTTCCAGGTCAGTTTCTATCCCTAGAAGTTTATTAGACCGGACATTATTAGTGATTCTGTGGGATGTATCCAGGATATTTTCTGCACTTTCTTTTATCTTTCTATCCGAAGCCTTTGTCTCTTCTAATAAGCTCTCCAAATCCCTTCTTTGGTGATGAGGGATAACTGAAGACGGTGTTTGGACTCCGAGCAATATATTACTTATCTCCTGAGCGATGTTCTTTAAATCAATATGTAAGGGTGAAGAATCTAACTTCAGCAAATCCGTTTCAGCATCTACAAGTTTAGGTCCAAAGTCATTTTTAAATCTATTTACTGTATCTTCCCATGTTTTTAGGGAAACAAACTGCACAACCTCTGGCAAAAATCGCTCAATCTCTTTATTCTGGTCATCTATCTCTTTATTAGCTTTTTTCACCGTCTTTTTTACCTGCTTCAATGAGCGCCAGTCATTAGCTTCTTCTATTCCCTTATCTATGTTATCTATCCTTGCGTCCCATTGTTTTATCTTGTTTTCAAATTGTCCTATTTTCTGTATCGGTTCATCAAAACTCTGAATTTTTTTCCCTAATATTTCGTTAGATGTTATCTCCGTCTTTAGTTCGTTAGTATCTTTCTTCAATTTTTCAACCTTCTTTTCTAACTCATTAGTCTCATTCTTTAAGTCGGTTACCGCCTGGGGCACTTTCTCCCTCTGATGAATAATAACAGGTTTAGGAGATACACATACCCACCAAACGCCTATACCCCAGACTGAAACCATTAATCCGCCAAACCAATACAGACCAACTTTGACCATTGGCTCTATGAATTGTCCGAAACCAAATGTGCCAGCAAGAATCTCACCGATAGGGACAAAGAGACCAATAATCCCTGCTAACCATGGGCCATATTTAGATATTATTATATCCACCTGTGTAGGTGAGATTGGTATTTCGCCAGCATTCAATAGATATGCCCGCCAAATAGCAAGCCCTGCTTCACAAACAATTGATAAGGCAATCAGGATGAAGAGACAAATCTTTGCAAGTTTGGTCCAGAAGGTTTCGGCTCTGATAGCTTTAAATATTACCCCAAAGACTGTCTGAGTAATTGCCCAGAGAAAGCCCATTATTAAAGGGAAGACAGAGTAAGTTCCTACCCAGGGGAGGGGAATTCGTCTTCCACCACCAGGAAAGACCATTTCTAAAACCTGTGCCAATATAAGCACATTCAAGGCAATAAGAAATGGCCAGAGTAAGGCACAGAGAAATCCTACAACCGAGGCACCTTGTGGTAAATGGTGGAATAACTCGCCTGCTTTTCTCCACCAGCGGCTTCGATTGTCACATCCCCATTGACAACTATCCCGATTAAAGGGGAAGTACTTATTAAATAACCAGAAAAACCGTTGAATCAAACCGAGCACGATAATTACTATAAAGGGTAGCGAAACCCAGATTTTAAAATCAGAAATCTCCATCGTCTTTTAACCTCCTATTTTAGTTATCGCATCAAATTATATTTTTTCTCACCTCAATCTATGTGTTGGAATCTAAATTCTTTATAAAAATCTACCATCTTTTGAATGGTTTCCTTTCTTTTTTCCACAGGTAATACCTTTAACTTCTCTGAAAACAAATTGTTAGATGAGCGACTGGAGGCAAGAAAATAAAGCTTTTCTTCTCCTGTTTTCTCATCCAGATAATAGCAGGTATCCTCTGATGGAATCCAGTAAGATACACCTTCCTTAAGTGGATTTGTTTCCCTACTATATTTAACATTAGGGAATAAAATATCGAACTTACCCGAAGAGTCAATCTGGTATATATAGAGATAACATTTAGTATCAGGTTTAATCTTAAACTGATAGTTATCTTTAGAGCTAAGAGAGAGATTTGAATTACTGTCTTCTTCTATAAGGTTTAGATATTGATGTTGTGGATTGTAATAATGGAATTCCATTTCCTGAAAACTAAAGGGTTTTTTACTCACATTGTTTCCTAATACCCGATATCCAATTATAGCTAAAGCCATTATAGCCATCAAGATTAGCAGATATTTTCTGCCTGGCTTTTTATCAGGAGAACCATCGGGGATTCCCTTCAAAAGTGATTCTATTGCCTCCTTTACTGTAGATACAGGTATAGCCTCTATCTGGCTTGTCATTATCCTTTCTCTTAGATTGCTATCTATCTCTGCATCATTTTCCTTAGGATAGAATATCTTATCACCCTTCTTTAAGATGCCAAGAGTAGATTGGAGTTTTTCGTTTATTCCGTTTACCCTTTTTACTACGGCGTCGGCAGTTGAGTCTGAAATTACCCCTGTGGCAGAGATGGAGAATGGTAAAGGGTTGCCTTTCTTTCGACAAATTTCTTCCGCAAACTTAAGTGAGAATGCTAACCCTGCACTTTCGCCAAATGCCTTAGAAGGAGCTAAATCCTTAAATTCGTATGAAACAGCTTGTTTTTTGTTCTCTATCAATATTCTTCTATCTCTGAGGATATGATAAACCGAGATAGTCCCCTTCTTAGCTGAAGCTTCTATTTGTAAGTTATCTTGATTAATCACAAAAACCTCTATTGGTTTATCTGAAAAATAAGACCCCATTAACAACTCACTTATTGTGTTATCCTCAAATAGAGCAAATACACCCATTTATTATACCTCAATCTTTAGGTTTGACGAAGAGCTTTTTAAGGTCAATATCTCTTATCTTTTTAACCTTCTGCGCTACCCTTCCTGAAACAATTTTCCCTTCAAGGAAGACCTCTCCTTTATCATTTGTAACTATTATACTTCTTCCCTCAATCTGGTTCTGATAAGGTTCGCTAACCTCCACAGTAATGAGTCCGTTTTCTGGCTCATCGATATTCTCTCTGAGTGCCAATCTATATTTCTTTCCTTCTGTATAAATGCTCATCATTCCCTGGAACTCTGTCGATGCCATTTTGGGCAAGGCTATGTCCCAGACTATAGCCTCTCTTTCTTGTTGCTTCCATTGTCCCCATAAAGTTAAAGCTTCATTTAAGGTTACCTCTCTTTTCATTTTACCACCTCCGTTGGATAATTAGATAATATGTTCGGAACACGAATCTAAAGGACATCTATCATTGACCACCCTTTCTTCTCCATACACTTCTTCAATATCTGCTTAGCTTTTTTTTCTTTCCTCTGAGTAGTAGGTATAGACATACCTAATGTTTCAGCTACCTCTTTTAGTGTTTTCCCTTCTACATATCTTTGTTCGATTATTTTCTTCTCTATTAAAGGGAGTTGTTCAATACATGAATTTAAAGCTCTGACAATTTCTTTCTCTTCTAATTTCTGACCAGGGCGTTTATTTCCAGTAGGGATTATATCTGAAATCTCAACCTCCTCTCCGTTCTTTGTAAAAATGGGAGTATCAAGTGATATGAAGACCAAATGCCAGGATTCTATTTCCTTTACTTCTTTTTCAGAAATACATAGTTTTTCAGCCATCTCTTTTCTAGTCGGCTCCCTACCAAGTGCTTGAGCAAACTCTTCCTTTATTCGTTTATATTCACTCAGTTTTTTTCTCTTTTCTGGAGGAAGATAATCCGACTTTCTCAAAAAATCTCTGATAGCTCCGTTAACACGATAGAAAGCATAGGTAGTAAATTTAGCACCTTTTTCAGGATTAAATGCCCTCGCTGCTTCTACCAAACCTAAGAGGGCTTCCTGAATAAGGTCATCTCTCTCCACTTTTACTCCACAGTTAACTAATTTTGGATATACCGCATTAACTTTGGAGATTGCCCAGTGATAGTACTTTTCTATTTTTATCTCTTCCATAATTTTATTATCGTTTAGATTTTAATTTTTTCTCACACAAAATCTGCTCTTAATCATTATACTAAAAAATCTCATTCTTGGCAACATTAAAGTTTGTTTTTCAGAAATTCTCGGTGAAAAATTAGATAGAGACTCATTATTCTTTATTTTCCTCTCAAAATATTTACGAAAAATATTTTTCTCTATCTCTCCTCAACATAGGTGAATTCAGTCTCTAAAAATTCACCGAGAATTGCTGCATAAAAGGAAAAAAACTTGACCAGCCATCTAAATTATGCTATAATACTTATCGCAATTATTAAATTACATTAACTCACTTCCAAAAATTCTAAAGTGGTTGTTAATGATAACAAGAGGTTATGAAAAAGAAATCGTTAATCTTTATCAGTATATTTATTCTAATTTTAGTTCTTGGGGCTATTATCCTTCCGTTTATTACTATTTCCTCACCTCAACTAACCAAATTTATTTCAAACCAGTTAGAGAAAAATTTAGCACGAAAGGTCGAAATAGGCAGATTGAAAATTGGTATTTTGACCGGCATTGAATTACACGATGTAGTTGTCTTTAACAAATCAGGATTTAAGAGTAAAGCGTTGATAGAAAACAAGAGACTTATTTTGAAATATAGGTTTTTCCCTTTGCTAAAAAGACAATTAATAGTTACTAATCTTTTATTTATTGAACCAACGATTTTTATCGAGCGAAATAAATCTAATAGATGGAATTTTACAGATTTGTTGAAAAAGAATACTTATAAAAGAGAGAAAGAAGCGGGTAACTTTTCTTTTCAAATAGATAAGATAAGGGTAAAAAAAGGAAGCATATATTTTTTAGATGAGGGAATTTCACCAAAATTGAAAACATCTATTGAAAAGATTGATATTCAAATAGATGGATTAAATAAAAGAGACGGGATAATTGGATTTAGAGTAAGAGCCGGGGAAATTGGTGGGAGGAGAATTAATCTTAAACTCGGAGGCGGGGTTGAGGTTGACCTGGATTCAGGAGTAATAGAAATAGTTACAGCGACATTTACATTAGCCGATTTAAAAGCCGAACTCGAAGGAGGACTAAAAGATGAATTAATCAACATAACCCTGAAAACTAATGAGTTCTCTATAGCTAATATAATTAGATTAATTCCATTTCCTGACATTGAAAAACTAAAACTCGCTGGTAAAAGTAAAATAAATGTATCTTTAAATAGCAGGCTAAATGAAAATTTACAGGTTTTAGGTCGGGTGATATTAAAAAATGGTAAAGTAGAATATGAGGGGGTAAGGAACGGTATTAAAGATATTAACTTAGACCTGCAATTTACTGAAGACGATATGAACTTACTATCCCTGACCGGCCAATTCGGTGAGTCTAATTTTAATATGCAGGGAGAACTCCAAAATTTCAAAAATCCTAAGATAAATTTTATGGTTCGCTCACAACAACTTATTTTAGATGAAATAATAGAGGGTTATGGTGAATTTATTGAAGCATTCCCAAATCTGAAATTTGACCAACAATATAAATTAGATGTGAAAGGGGAAATTAATGTAGATGAATGGTCTTTTAAGAAAATTATAGGTAAGGAATTTTATACTGATTTTAAATGGGTTAGGAATATCCTGATGATTAAGGCATTAAAAAGTAAGGTTTCTGATGGAGTGGTAGAGGCTTCTGGAACGATAGATTTAGGTAGTAAATTGCCAGGATATTCTGTCTTTGCTAATGCAAAACAAATCGAAATTGCCAACATCATATCAAGTTTTTCTGAGACAAATAACAGGTTTGTTTGTGGTAAGTTGAGTTCAGAGATAAATATTAAAGGAGCGGGATTTAAACTAAATGAATTAAAAGAAAATTTAGAAGGTTCTGGAAGTGTAGAATTAAAAGATGCAAAGATAAAAGGATTAAAGATATTAGATAGATTAGCGGCTTTCCTTACTTTAGGCGTGATTCGTAACCTGACTCAATGTCATATATTAACGACATTTAAGATAGAAGATGGAATAATATCAAGTGATGACTTTGAATTGAGAAGTCATTTAATTAAACTGTTAGGCAGTGGTAAAATATCCCTTGACTTAGATATGGACTTTAATATGACCGCGACATTCCCCGGACGATTAGGAAAACAAATCTCTAAATTAGGAAAAATAATTCCATTCCTGGGTGATAAAAAAGACAGGATGGGTGTTCGGTTTAGAATTAAAGGTAATTTTAAAGAGCCTGAATTTGCCAGGACAGAAGAAATAAAACAAAAGATTGAATTAGAAACTAAAGAAGAAAAGGAAAAAATTAAGGAAAAAATACAGCAACAGGTTGAAAAAGAAAAGGAAGAGATTAAAGAAATAATAGAAGAAAAACAGGAAAAGATTAAAGAAAAAGCAAAGGAAGAGGTTAACAAATTGTTCAAAAAATTATTTTAGAGGTAAAAATGATGAAGATTGCTTTAGATGCAACCTATGCCGGACAATCATCTTCACAAAAAGGTGGGATTTATCAATATATCTTTCATCTTGTTCAAGCATTGAGTGAAGTGGATAAAGAAAATAAGTATTTATTGTTTTTTAGCTTTTTTAGAAATAAGCATCGTCAGACAACTGATGAATTCTACTCTTTGTTTAAAAAAGCAGGTTACGGCAGGAAAGATTGTCGGATTCCTTCTCTTATCTGGAAAAGACTCCAATTCCCAATCGAACTATTTACAGGCAAAATTGACCTTTTCCATGGGCTTTTTGATTATGTTCCGAGAATGCTTTCTGGAAAGTCTATTGTCACTATTCATGACTTAGCCTATTTACGCAGACCTGAGTTTTTAGGAAGTAAAAGGGTGAAGTGGAAATATAAAGAAACACCTTTAGCCGTCAGGCGAGCAGATGCTATCATTACTGTTTCTAATTTTAGTAAAAATGACCTTATTAAATTACTTGGTATTCCTGAAGAGAAAATTTGGGTAACACCACATGGCGTCTCCCCTGATTTTACTCCGATACAAGACAAAGAAATATTAGAGAGAATTAAAATAAAATATAGAATTAAGGAAAATTATATTTTGTTTGTCGGGGTACTTCAGCCAAATAAAAATATTGTTAAGTTATTAGAAGCATTTTCCTTATTAAAAAATTCTTGCAAATTAGAACATCAATTGGTTATTGCCGGTGAAAAAGGATGGCTTTATGAGGATATTTTTAAGAAATACAATGAATTAAAGTTAGGAGATACGGTTATTTTTACAGGATATGTTCCTGATGGTGACCTTCCTGCGTTATATAGTGGCGCAGACCTTTTTATTCTGCCATCCCAATTAGAAGGTTTTGGCATACCTGTTTTAGAGGCAATGGCTTGTGGGACACCAGTAGTTACCTCCAATACTTGTGCTTTGCCTGAAACAGCCGGGGATGCGGCTATTTTAGTTAAACCCGATTCTGTCCATGAAATTGCCGGGGGAATATATCAGGTGCTGTCTGATAATAATTTACAAGCAAGTTTGCGACAAAAAGGATTTGCTCACGCTAAGAAATTTACCTGGGAAAATACGGCAAAAATGACGCTGGAGGTTTATAGAAAGGGGATTCTATGAAAATAGCTATTATTGGCACAAGAGGAATACCTGCTCGCTATGGTGGGTTCGAAACCTGCGTTCAGGAATTGAGTATGCGATTGGTGGAGAAAGGACACGAGGTAATAGTCTATTGTCGAAATAGCAACTCACCAGACCGACCTAAAGAATTTAAAGGGGTAAAACTCATTCACCTCCCTTCGGTTAGAACCAAAATAGCCGATACCTTTTCACATACCTTTTTTTCTATGATTCATGTTTTGTTTGGGCGGATTGATGTTATCCTTGTTTTTAATGCGGCTAATAGCCCGTTATGCCTCATTCCAAAGTTATTTGGAAAGAAGATAGCCATCAATGTTGATGGACTTGAATGGAAAAGAAGGAAATGGGGCAAGACAGCTCAAACCTATTATCAATTTGCCGAATATCTGGCGACAAAGATATGTCACCAGATTATAGCAGATTCAAAGGCTATCCAGCAATATTACCTGAAACGGTATAACACAACCTCTACCTTCATTCCCTATGGGGCGGACATTGAAACTTCTTCAAATCCCAACATTCTTAAGGAGTATAATTTAGACAGGGATAATTACTTTTTTGTGGTCACCCGATTGGAGCCAGAAAATAACCCGGATTTAACCATTCAAGCCTTTGAGCAGGTAAAAACAGATAAAAAACTGGTTATAGTTGGTGGGACAGGTTATAAAAGTCGGTTTGTTCAAGAACTAAGAAAGACAAAAGACAAAAGAATAATCTTTATGCCGCCTGTGTATGAAAAAGACCACATCAAAGAATTATTCTGTAATTGCTATGCCTATGTTCATGGGAATGAAGTTGGTGGGACAAACCCTGCTTTATTAAGTGCTTTAGGTTATGGGAATTGTGTTTTGGCTTTAAATGTGCCCTTTAATGAAGAGGTAGTGGGTGAAGCCGCTATTTTATATGATAGGTCAACCGAGGATTTAAGCCCAAAAATGCAATATCTTGTCGATAACCCTGATGTCGTCGCCGACTATAGAAAGAGAGCAGTAAATAGAATAAAGAAGGCAGAATATACCTGGGAGAGAGTAACTGATGGTTATGAAGAACTTCTCGTAAGCCTTACAGAGTCTTAGGTTTCACGCAAAGGACGCAAATGTAATTTTTTCCCTTATTTCCCTTTGCGTTCTTTGCGTGCTTTGCGTGAAACTTCCTTTCTCCCTGTGAGGTTGAAAATTTTACTTTGTCATCTTCACCAGGTCATTCCGTTTAAATCCAGTGCCAGTGGTAATTATTGCTACAGAATATTTTTCCTTTACTTCTATGACTTCAATCGTCCCCATTTTTTGTCCTTCTTCTCTACCAAGAGATAAACCGGTAACCGGGTCAATTAATTCTTCTCCTATGGTCCAAACCTCCATTTTATCTCCAGTTTTAATCCCAACATCTATTCCACCATTGATAATGAGCCTTTCATCTTTTACCGTAACAATTCTTCCTTCCCATGGTTTAGCCTTTAATTGTCCCTCAATAAAACCTACCATATCTTCAATTGCTTGACGGGTAGCTTTACCTAAGGGGGTTTTATGAAAATCAACTCCACCAATGGTTACATCACCTACCTTTACTCCACCGGCAACTATAACCGTATTTGCCTTTTGTTCAGTTCGATGTGATTCAATAATTTCACCCGTCGAGGCATCAAACATCCTGATATCAACGGCTACCTGGGCGGTGATTACGCCACCGCCACCAAGTGTAATACCCTTAACAAAGACTCCAACGCCTTTGATTGATTCAAACTGTGTAAATTCTGTAACTGCACCCTTAATTAAAATTTGAGCTCCAAGTATTTCACCAAATTTAGCCGCAGTTTCTGGTTTGATTCTATCCGCTTTTCCTAAATCCTGTTCTTTTAGCATATCTTGAAATGCCTTATTGTCCCGTTCCAGGACAATAGATTTACCCGTGTTATGGAGTGCGGTAATGAGCATCTCTGACATCCCACTTCCAATTTTGGCTTCTACTCCAGGTGCTTTAACCTCAAAATCAAGCACCGCAACTCGTTTCTTCGGACCAAAATAAGATGTTGTTGAAGTCTCCTCATTACCTTTGGAACTCTTTTCCTTCTTTGCTCCTTCTATCATTTTAAAAGAGAGGATGATACTCAAGGAAACCATCACTCCAACATTAGCCCATTTTAAAAAAATTTTATTCATCGTAATTTTTCCTCCTGTTACTGAATTATTTGTGTTCCAATTCCCTCATCTGTAAATAATTCTAAAAGAATCGAATGAGGGATTCGACCATCAATTATGTGTGCTTTATCAACCTTTTTTGAAGTGATTGTCTTTTTACAGGCATTAATCTTCGGGAGCATTCCTTCAGCAATACACCCATCCTTTATCAATCCCTCAATTTCTTCCAGTTTTAAAGTTGAGATAAGGGAACTGGCATCTTTTATATCCTTAAAAATACCTTTGATATCCGTCAGGATAATTAATTTTTGAGCAGATAAGGTAATAGCTATTTCTGCGGCGGCTATATCAGCATTGATATTATATCGTTTTCCATCTTTTCCTATGCCAATAGGAGCAATAACCGGTATAAATCCATTTTCATCAAGGGTTTGGATTATTTTTGAGTTAATATTAGTTACCTGTCCAGTTAAACTTCCATTTGTCGTTTGCATTGCCTCAATCAAATCGCCATCCACACCAGTCAATCCAATTGCTGGAGAGCCATGATGATTAATCAAGGAGACAATTTCTGCATTTATTCGTCCACCTAAAACCATCTCAACAATTTCCATTGTCTCTGAATCAGTATGTCGAAGTCCGTTGATAAATTCTATTTTCTTACCCATTTTTTTCATCACCTGGTCTATTTGTGGACCTCCGCCATGGACAATAACTGGTTTAATACCAATATATCTTAATAAAACTATATCCTGGGCAAAACTATGTTTTAATTTTTCATCAACCATAGATTTTCCCCCATATTTGATGACGATTATCTTCCCAGAAAATGCCTTGATGTAAGGTAATGCTTCGACTAAAACATTAGCCCGAGTAATTAATGAATTCATTTTCAATCTCCTCTCACTATTTTATGTTACACTATTTAGTCTCGAAAGTCAACTGAAATTTTTCGACCTGTGAAATAGGTTTTAAAGGAAAATGGAAAAACCTCCGATAATATATATATCCAGTAAAAACAAAGACTGGCTATGTAAAAAAGAGGGGGTTAGGTAAAATGAGAAACAAAATGAAGATTTTGGTATCGATCGAGGATGAATTTGGCAATGAAGAGATACAGCCTGTAACAATTGAGGCAGATGTACCTGATTACAAGGAATTTGAGAATTTCAGGCAAGGCTTTGATGTGTATGAAAGAGCAGTTTTGAGAGCTCAAAAAGAAGCTACAGAAGAGGCTACAGAGAGATGTGTGCTTTGAAGTATGGGATACCCGAGTGGTTGGGAAAACCACCTATGCAAGCCTAATCCTTGTATAGAAGTTTGTAATTATGTAGATAAAGGAACAATCTGTATCTACAGAAAGATAGGGTATCATCGTGAGGTGATATGATGGAGTGACGAATTACAAATGACCTACTGGGGTGTATGACTATGGCGTATTAACTCGTGCCAACTGCCCTTTCTCAGCGAAACACTGGCAATGTCCTTGTCGGAGATGAATAAATAGGTTAGGTTAAAGCATCTCTGGGTAATGCGTTTGAACATACATCACGGAAGGAAAATGGGTAATCCATATGACCAAAGGAGGACTCACATCTT
>JBFLYA010000068.1:0-3523 GCA_040757115.1 bacterium
GCAAAGGTTCGACTTACATCTGCAGATACCTATACCTACTGGTTTGATGTAATCGATGGGTTAGGGATAAGTTATTCCACAGATAGATATGAATTTAAGGTTAGTCCAGCACAACTGCATCACTTAAATATCACTCCCAACAATGCTATTTTAGTAATAAATAGTGAGGTAGAGTTTGAAGTTATGGGGTATGATACGTTTGGGAATCAGATAGCAGTAGATGGTGGAGAGTGGATGTTGGACAAAGATATTGGAACATTAACTCATACTTTTGGGTCAAAAACTACATTTATTGCGGGCGATAAAAAGGGAACGGGTAGCATTGGCTATTTACTTGCCCCTGATTACTCTGCCTTTGCCAGGATCGAGGTTGTTGAAAAAGGTCCGGTATATATCAAAGGTGGTGAGGTAAGTGGTCGATGGACGAAAGGTGGTAGTCCGTATGTCATTGTAGATAGTGTTTATGTGCCCAGTGGTAAGACATTAATAATCGAGCCAGGCGTAGTAGTCAAATTCCATTATTACATTGCTCAATGGAATGACGAGTTTTTAGACTGGCTAATTCCACCAGAGATAATCAGGCGAAATTTAACCGTGTATGGTAATTTGATAGCAGAAGGCACCGCACAGGAGCCGATTATATTTACCCCTATCTCAGACGAAGGAACATCTACACCAGAAGGAGGTGGGACATCTACACCCTGTTTTGGTGATTGGGATAAACTCATATTTGAGCAAGGCTCTACTGGCAGACTTAAATATTGCCAGATAAAATATGCCGGTTATGCGGATTGGTGGTATAATGATATTATAAAGATAGAGCCAGCAGTGCTCATTAAATCCAGAGATGTTCAACTCTTTAATTGCAAAGTCACGAATGAAGATGGTATGGCACGAAAAAGTAGTCAACAATATGGGATAGGGATATTAATTGATGGGGTAATAGGTAATGATGATGAGATAGTTTTTCAGACCGAGGTAGTAAGATGTTGGGGGAGTATAGTTGTTAAGAATAGTCGCGGTGTAGAGGTAAATAATAATATAATTCGAGATGATGGTAATTTTGGGATACAGATATGTAACAGCTCTTTGATTAAGTTTTTAACAAATACGGTTACTACCTGTAGAGATGCGGCTTTTAGCCAGGATATATCCTCATCTGAAATAGAATATCATGGCAATAAAGCCTACAATGAATTTAATTTAATCTGGTTAAGTGGTGAGATGCCAGAGGATAAAGAGATAGTATTAAAGAAGGCAGAGTTAAGTTATGGATTCAATTCTCTTAGTGTTCCTGTTGGTTCAACATTAAGGATAGAGCCAGGGGCTAAATTTGTTTTAGGTAGATTTGGGCATATAGAAGAGGAGATGAGGGATATAGGCAGGATGCAGATTGAGGGTCGGTTGATAGCCGAAGGGACACCGGAGGAAGAGATAGTTTTTGATAAAGGTAAATTTGGTAATTGGAATTACATTCAATTTAATGGACCATCTGCTTCAGGAAGCAGTTTAAGGTATTGTAAGATAATAGGTGGCGGCAGACGACCCAGCTCTATGACTGTAGGAGAAGGTAGCACCGTAGTAGGTAACTTATGGCTGATAAATGCAACACCGAAGATAGAATATTGTCAGATAATGGATTCAAAGTGGTATGATCAGGGTGGTGATGTGACTGTTGGTGGCTGGTGGGATTGTGGTATTCGATTACAGAATTTACCCCCGGGTTATGTTCTGGCTAATAATACTATCTCTAATTGTACTAAAGGGGTAGCCACATACAATTGCCCTTACCCACCACTTATTGCCTCTAATACCTTGACTAATAATACCTATGTTTTCTATCAAGACCCAAATACATTGGCGGAGTATCACGGGAATGTATTTGAGGATAATGAGAATTCAGTTATATTAACTGGCCGGGCTCCACGGGTGTATAACCCGGGGCCATTTGAACAGTGGGTTTTTACTGGTTGTGAGATTACCGTGCCGGAAATAGTCTGGAAACTTGCAGAATTGCCGTATGCCATAGATAATTTTATACGGGTAACAAAGGATTCAAGATTGATGATAGAACCAGGGGTAATAGTTAAACTCAATGGTGCAACGATTGAAGTTCAGGGAAGTATGACTGCCCGGGGAACCGATGGGGCAAAAATAGTCTTTACCGGACTTAAGGATGATAATATTCCCCCGGGTGTTGGTGGTCGAATAAATTTCTTAGAAGATAGTGAGAGTGAATTAAAGTATTGTGTGATTGAATATGGTGATGGGCCTCAAACGACTGGTTTTGAAGCCGCGGTGCGAATTATTAAAGCCAGAAAGGTAGAAATAGGCAATTCCGTTATTAGCCATTGTAAATACGATGGGATACGGATGGAGAATACCTCAGTAATTATCTCTACGACTACTGTTTCTTATAATGGTTGGAATGGGATAATCTGTGAAAATTCCTCAGCAGTAATTCAAAATGGGACAATCAGTCATAACGGTAGTAGTCCTAAAGACCATTTTGGGATAATATGCAGGAAGAACTCTAAGGCGATTATTTCGAATAATGTGTTAAGTGATAATTTTGGATGTCCTCTGGGACAGGATATAAATACATTTCCTGAATATAGAGATAATAAGATATTTGGGAATAAATATGATGCGGTTGGGATTATAGGTAAAGGTAATGAGATGAAGATTAGTGGCACCTGGACGAATTTCATAGGCACTCAAACCACATATTTCCTTTTTATGAGTGATATGAACATAATACTTCAAAGCGGGGTAACATTAGAGATAGAGCCTGGGGTAGAAATCAAGATGTACCCAATAGTAGAGTCGGGGTGGAATATGGGGGCTATTTATGTTCGAGGGAAACTAATTGCCAGTGGAACGAAAGACAGACCGATTGTTTTTACCTCTTTCTATGATGGGAATAATGAAAAAATCTGGCATTGGAATGGGATAGTATTTGAGAATGGGGTGGGGACAATGACTTACTGCACCGTAAAGTTTGGAAGGATAGGGATAATTGGAAATGTCTCGCCGAGTATCCGGAATTGTTATATCTCAAAAGGAGACAGCTGTGGAATGTATTTAAAGGAACAGGCTAATCCTGTTATTGAAAATAGTATTATTACGGATAACCCGGTTGGATTAAAACTCGACAATGCCTCAGCAACTATATCTACCTGCACCATCTCTTATAATTCAGAGCATGGAATAGTCTGTAATAATTCATCTCCCGTGATTCAAAATGGGACGATAAGTTATAATGGCACTTCATCACAAGAGTATCATGGGATAAAGTGTGAAAAATATTCTAATCCATATATCCTGGGAAATAATATAAGTTATAATGGTGGTTGTCCTGTGCTCCAGGATTTAAACTCATTCCCCAGGTATAGGGATAATAAGATATTTGGGAATAAATATGATGCGGTTGGGATTATAGGTAAAGGTAATGAGATGAAGATTAGTGGCACCTGGACGAATTTCATAGGCACTCAAACCACATATTTCCTTTTTATGAGTG
>JBFLYA010000068.1:3623-18287 GCA_040757115.1 bacterium
GTAGAAATCAAGATGTACCCAATAGTAGAGTCGGGGTGGAATATGGGGGCTATTTATGTTCGAGGGAAACTAATTGCCAGTGGAACGAAAGACAGACCGATTGTTTTTACCTCTTTCTATGATGGGAGTAATGAAAAAATCTGGCATTGGAATGGGATAGTATTTGAGAATGGGGCGGGGACAATGACTTACTGCACCGTAAAGTTTGGAGGGATAGGGATGATTGGAAATGCCTCGCCGAGTATCCGAAATTGTTATATTTCAGATGTAAATGGGGTGGGGATAGTTTTTATGAAAGATAGCTATGGTAGTCCTATTATTCAGGATAATATTATCACCAATAATTCAAAGGGAATTGAGATTATATTCCCTTATAGTGGTGTTCCGAGAATCAAGCGTAATTTCATCTATAATAATCGGGAATGGGGATTGAGGCTCGATAGTTATTATGAGGCACCAAAGGGAACGCTGTCGGTAACAGATAATTGGTGGGGACATCCAACAGGACCTTACCATTCCCAATATAATCCGCAAGGTAAAGGGGATAAAATACAGGGAGCAAAGGTTATGTTTGACCCGTGGATAGGGAAAGACTTTGTTATTACTCCGAGTAGTGGGACTGTAGGTAGTTTAGTTAGTATCGGTGGGCGAGGATTAGAGGCATCAATAGGTATATGGATATTATTTGGCAATAGTGGGACTATCTCCTGGATGACTACTAATGCGGAGGGTTCATTTACGGCTAATTGGACGGTACCTGTTGAGAAGGCGGGAAAGAAGGAGATAGCCCTCTTATATCCTGAATTAGGTAAAGGGATGATAGGTAAGATGTTATTAACCTATTTTGATATTTTAGCTGAAGAGATAGCCTATTTAAAGATTACGCCTGGATCGATGACTATAGGGTGTGGAGGTAGTTATGATTTTGAGGCACAGGGATATGATAAATGGGGAAATCCGTTAGCCAATTTAAATTATGCATGGCAAATATCATCTGATTTAGGTACTATTTCACCAACATCAGGTTACTGGACAATATTTAAAGCAGGAACGAGAGCAGTTACAGGTACAATTACTGCTACATCAGGGTCAATTACAGGAAATGCTCTTATTACCTTATCTGCTACTCCACCACAATATCCGATGAGCGGGACAATAGTATTTTTAAGTGGAGAGGTTGATAAAGGAGAGATATGGCTAATGAAGGCAGATGGAAGTCAACTTCAGAAGGTAAATATACAGCAGATAAAAGCACCATATTATCCAAAACTATCAAAGGATGCAAAATCTCTAATTTATGGGGTAGGAGGGTCTGAATGGGCAGGAACTTTATACTTAAAGGATTTGATGAGTGGGAATGAAATAGTCTTACAACCATACGAAGTAATAATTGCTAAAGGTTGGGATTGGAATACTAAAGGGGATAGAATTTATTATCATTATTATGGTCCTTCCCAGTATAACGGTTCCGATAATTGTGTCAACTATTGGATATCTCCAGATGGGATAAAAAAGGGAAGGTTATTAGAAGATGGGACGAACAGAAGTCTACCTGCGGTAAATCCCGATGAGAATTTATTACTGCTTAGAGGGTGGAGACAGATTAGACTTTTTGATTTAATAACAGATACAAAGATATATAATGAGCGGATGCTATTAGATGGAGTTAAGAAAGAAACTGAAGCACGATTTTCACCAAATGGTAAACGGATTGGATATATTGATGAGGCAGAAAGTAATCTTTGGTTGATAAGTATTGATGGAAAGATAAATCGGAAAATAACGAATAATGGTAGTGTTACTTATTTTTCATTCTCACCCGATGGGACAAGATTAATTTATTCAAGAAATGGTGACTTATGGACGATAAATATAGATGGGACAGGAGAGCAAAATATTACCAATACACCTGATATACAGGAGCGGCAGGTAGATTGGGTAGCAGGGATAGCACCTGTTTTTAGCCAGGAAATGCCTAAACCAGCACCAATATTAATTAAGGAGATAAATGGTTATCCAGCGGATTTAACTGGTGCCTATGTTTATCCCAATCCAACTGATGGGAGTAAATTAGTCTTTGCTGGCTTAACACAAAATGTCAGGATACGGGTATTTACGGTAGCAGGGGAGGAGGTGTTTGAAATAGATATTGTCGAACCCAATATTCCCGAGCCAGGTAAATGGCGATGGAACTGTCGAGGTTCACAAGGACAAAGACTTGCCTCAGGGATATACATATACCTGATTACTAATGAGTTGGGACAGAAAAAAGTAGGGAAATTGGGGATTGTAAGGTAGGATAAAATTCGGATTGCGGATTTGGGATTTTGGATTTAAATTCTGAATCCCGAACCTCGATTTTTGGTGGTGTCTTAATCTCTGGTGTTTCGTGAATTTTTTATGATTTCTTTTGCCTTTAATCTTTGCGTTCTTTGCGGTTGATTTCTTTGTGTTCTTTGCGATTAAAAAAGGATAAATCGCAAAGGGCACAAAGTAGTAACGCAAAGGACACAAAGGGAAGAAAATAGGTAAAACATTTTTTATCAACTCAACTTCAAAGGATAAGTTGCAAAAAAATCATCAGGCTTTTGAGTCTAATTTTGCCATCTTTGAACAAAATAAACAGATTGATAAGGATAAAGAGAGCTTTAGATAGCCTCAATAGTAGCATAAAATTTACGAAAGTTCAGATAAATAAAAAAAAATAAAATTATGGTGATAAAATTCTTGACAAATAATTGTGGATATGATATTATTTATTCCTAATCATAAAATAAAATCGTTTGACAGAAAAACAAGTAATAACCAGCAGGGAGGAAATTTAAGATAATGTTGTGGGGAAGAGAAAAAGTACCAGTAGGATTAGATATTAGTCATGATTGTATCAAGGTGGTTAAACTCAGAAGAACCGATAGTAAAATAATCCTGGATGCAATTGGTATGACCAAAATCTCTCCAGAACCATTAGATGAAGATGCCTTAGGGGCTAAACAGGAATTATCGGTTAAAGCTATTAAAAATTTACTCGTAACTCATAAAATCGATACTAAAAAAGTGCGAAGTTCTGTTTCGGGGAATTCAGTGGTAGTTAGATATATCAAACTTCCTTATATGAGTGAAACAGAATTGAAAGATGTTATCAAATTTGAGGCGGAAGAACATATTCCTTTTGATATTGAACATGTAATTATAGATTTCCAGATAATTAAAGAAACCGTAGAAAAAGACGAACGAATGATATTAGTCTTATTAGTTGCGGCTAAAGAAGAGTTAATTTATGACCATATGGAGATATTACATCGAGCCGGATTAGAAACTGTTCATATCAATGTAGATACCTTTGCCACTGAAGACGCTCTGACTTACGGGGTAGGAGAAGAAGATGTTATTGCCTTAGTTGATATAGGTGCCCGTATGACTAATATCAATGTGGTTGAAAATAAAATCTCCTGCTTTAATCGGGATGTCCTGGTTGGCGGTAACGACTTTACAGAGGGTATTAGAAGAGAATTAGGAGTAAGTTTTCAAGAAGCGGAAAAGATAAAGGAAGAAGAAGGAATAATCCTTTTACCAGAAGAAATTACCACGGCTGTTACTCCTGCTGTAAGTGGGAGTGATAAAGCCGCACAAATATCTTATGCGATTGAATCTGTCGGGGCAAGATTATTAGATGAATTAGAGCGTTCTTTTGCGTATTATTATACTCAATTACCTGTTTATCGTAAAAATATCGACCGAGTAATTATAAGCGGTGGAAGTGCAAAACTTGCTAATCTTGATAATTTCCTCTCAAATGGATTAGGAATGTCTGTGGTGATAGGAGACCCTTTTGCGAAAATATCTATCCCTCCAAAGTTCGATCAAACATATATCAAGAAAGTATCTCCCGCATTCGCGGTCTCATTAGGGTTGGCGATGAAAGGAGTAATGTGAACCGATGACAGAAATTAATTTGATGCCACCGGTAGTGGTAGAAAAGAAAAAAGGACAATGGCGAAATGTATTTATTGGATTAATACTTAGTCTCATAGTCGTATCATTAGGTCTCTGGTATGCAGGACTTGTAATCAAGGTAAAACAAAAGGAGGCAAAATTAGAAAAGATTACACAGCAAATTGCTGAATTACAACCACATCTGATAGAAATAAGACGATTAGAGGCTGAAATTATTGAAAAAAAGAAACGAGTAGATGTAATTGTCCAATTAGATAAAGGTAGATTTGTTTGGGCTAAATTGTTAGACGAAATGGTTATGTGTCTTCCATCAGGACTCTGGTTGGGAGGATTTGTAAATACCACAGGCAATGAATTAAATTTGAACGGACAGGCTTTTGATAACTTCTCTATCGCAAGATTTATGAGTAATTTAATAAATTCACAGATTTTTACAAATATAACATTAGGAAACATTGAAAGTTCAGCTATTAGAGAATATCCGATTAAAACTTTTTCTATCAAATGTAATTTTAGAGGATAACAATGAAACTTGATATACAAATTTTAAAACCTATTCTTCTATCTTTAATATTATTGTGTGGACTTGCTTACCTATTCTTTACCTATATGTATAAGCCTATATGTAATAAAGACTTAGAATTAGACCAGAAAATACTGGCAAAAGAAACGGAATTAAGAGAAACCCTGAAAATAGTAGAGAATTTAGATGCAAAAAGGGCAGAATTTGAAAAGGTAAAATCAGAGCTCGAATATGTCATTAATCGATTACCGACTAAAGAAGAAATACCCCAATTATTAGAGACAATAACTAAAATGGCAATAAAATCAAATATTAATTTGATTTCTTTTAGACCAGAATCTATGGTAACTAAAGAAGTCTATAATGAAATTCCGGTAGGACTACATATCAAAGGAACATATCATGATATAGGGTTGTTTTTAACTAATATTGGAAATTTTGAGAGAATTATTACTCCATCTAGTATTAAGATGAATGCGGTAATTGCAACGGAAAAAGATCCATCTACCACCACAGCAGATATGCGTATTACTGCCTTTGTCTATAAAGAACATTAAAAATGGAATATCTAATTTCTACCAGAAATCATAGGGAAAATAATGAAAATGAAGCGTAAATTTTTTATCTTAAGTTTAATCTGTGGGCTAAGTCTAATTATCGGTTGTGCGAAGAAAGAGGAAAAAAAGGTAGTTGTTCTACCTCCACAAATTCCGATAGCAAAACCAGAGATGTATATTCCAGAAAAATATGAATACAAATCCGCTCTAACACGGGACCCATTTGTTCCTTTAATTGTTAGTGAAGTAAAACCTGTGGCTGGAGATAAAGGTTTAAAGTTATCAGAAATAAATATCCTTAATTTAGAATTGTCGGGTATCATCTGGGATAAAAAAGAAATAATGGCTCTTTTTCACGATGGAAATCATTTTGGATATATCCTTAAAAAGGGGAATTTGTATGCGGATAACTATAGACCAATTGCAGGTATTTGGGGTAAATTTATAAAAAATAGAGAGGTCTTTTTACAACAGGGAAAAACAGAAGTTAACTTTTTTATAGGGAAACCTAAAATAACAAAGATAAAAGGAGCCGCAATAGGAGCTCAACAAGAAATGGAAGAAATTCCATCAGAAGAAACTAAACTTTAAAAAAAGGAGTGATTAAAATTGAAAAAATTAACCCAATTATATTTAATTTTTACCTTAATTATCCTTCCTGCATTAGCGATGGCAGCGATGAGTTTGATGGATATTAAAGTAAGTGAAGAGGATGCGAAAATAAGGATAAATATTATCACGGATAAACCGATGGTAAAATATAATTCCTTTACTGCGGATAAACCCCCGGCGATTGTTATTGAACTTGATAATACTCAATGTGCAGAAAAAGAATTAATCATTGGCCGTAATGGTATCAACCGAATTAATTGTATCCCACAAGAAGGTCCTAAGACAAAGATAGTAATTAGCATTATTAAAGTCTTTCCCTACGAGATTCAACAAGTAAAAAATAGGCTTGAAGTGATAATTGATAATCCCTATCATAGTTATCAACTCAATAAGATAGATGTAAAAGAGGATGAGTCCAAAATAAATCTATTAATTTCATCAAGCGCTACACCTCAATATAAATATTTTGACCTGGCTAATCCCACACGGATTATTGTTGATTTCCTTAATGCCACGAATAAAATAGGGGAAATTAAAACAACCAGTAAGTTTATTAAGAGTATCACTCCAGGTCAAAGGCAAACAGAGCCAGTAAAGGTAGCCAGGGTTATGGTTGAATTAACAGAATTTATGCCATATCAAGTTGTTAGTGATGAAAATCAGGTAACGCTTGAATTGACTAAATACCCGCTGGAGGAGGTAAAGAAAATTACTCCTGTTTCTACAAAAGAGACTCCAAAAGAAATATTACCAGAAATTAAAATGACACCCCCAATAGCAAAGAAATTACCCACAAAGGAAATAAAAGAAAAGGAAAAACCTGCATTACCGGAAATTAAAGAGGTAAAAAAACCTGTGGAATCTAAACCTGTTCTACCTAAAACAAAACCCGAAGAAGAAAGAAAAGAAGAGATGTTATCTTTAGATTTTAAAGACGCTGATATACTTGATGTTTTGAGAATTATTGCTCATAAAGTCGGAATGAATGTTTTACCAGGAAAAGAGGTAAAGGGGGTTGTTACGGTTAAATTAGAGAATGTTTCATGGCGCAAGGCGTTAGATTTGATTTTAAGAAACTTAGGTTATGCATATATTATTGATGATAATATCATTCGTGTTGATATACCAACATTACTCTTAGGAGAAACTACAACACGAATATTTAAACTTAATTATGCGAAAGCATCAGACATGGCAGGAATAGTTATGAATATGATGACGACCCTATCCACTCAGCAGGCAAAACAAATGGGTGGGGCAGCACCTATGCTGGGAACAGTTATCCAGGATGCAAGAACGAATGCCCTCATTGTGACCGATATCCCTTATAATGTAAATCAGGTGGCGGGAATAATTGAAAAGTTAGACACCATTACACCTCAGGTGATGATTGAAGCCAAAATTGTCGAGGTAACATTAGATACGAAAAATATGTTTGGATTTATGTGGTCAATAGAAGATAAAAGACACAATTTTGCTGTTGGGAGTTATCAGACTGAAGGTTGGGCAATGGGTGATAGGGGTGAATTTTTATATTCTAAACTTACCTCTGGACATAATATAGAAGCTCTTATTAATGGTTTGGTGATTGAAGGAAAGGCAAATGTCCTCTCTACTCCTAAAATATTAGCCTTAGATAATGAAAAGGCAGAAATAATTGTAGGAGAAGATATCCCTTATCAACAGACGCAAGAAAGTGAACAAGGAAAAATTTTAACCAGTGTTAGTTTTCGCGAGGTAGGCATAAAGTTAGCCGTTACCCCGCACATTAATCCGGATAATTATATCCTTTTAGATGTAAAACCAGAGGTTAGCTCTTTGAAAGAATGGGCTTATCAAATGCCAGTAATATCTACAAAAGAGGCTACTTCCAAATTGGTTGTGAAAGACGGAGATACAGTTGTTATTGGTGGAATTATTGATGACCAGGGCACAGAAAAACTTAATAAAGTTCCATTCTTTGGTGACCTGCCATTTGTTGGTTCTTTATTCCGCAAAAAACTGACCGAAAATCGAAAGATAGAACTTCTCATATTTATTACTCCAACGATAATAAAACCCACCATCTGATTTTTTGTAACCGTTCACCGCAAGATGCCACAGAGACGCAGAGAAAAAATTAAAAACTATTTACCATAAGCTTCATTCCATCTCTGATTTTCATCAGAGCAAGCTTTTTGAGGACTGACATCTCATGATTGATTAACAATTTGGTTTTGATGTCCTATGTATTGCAATGATTGCCTCAATAATCTTTTCTATTATCTGATTTATTTCCATGTCTTCTCCGTTCCTCTGCGTCTCTGCGGTAAATTACCACCTGAACGGTTACTGCGGTGAACGGTTACCTACATTCTTTTCTATCCTCATTCTCAAAAGAGTTTGAACGAGTTGGTCTATGTTTTCTCCTGATAGGGCACAGAGAGCAACACTATACGGCGTTTTATTTAACCATTTTGAAATTTGATTTGCATCATCGAGTTTATCAATTTTATTAAAAACAGTCACCACTGGTGTTGAGAGAACATCTAACTGTTTTAACACCGTTTGAACACTATCCATTTGTAATTCTAAGTAAGGGCTACTGACATCAACAATATGTAAAAGTATATCTGCCTCTTGAACCTCTTCTAATGTCGCACGGAATGAAGAAACTAAATGATGGGGTAAATTCTGGATAAAACCAACCGTATCAATAAGAAGTAATGCCTGGTGTTTATTGAGGGTAAATTTAGAAATTTTGGTATCCAGAGTCGTAAATAATCTATCTTCAACCGTAACATCTGTTTTGGTTAATGTTTTAAGTAAGGTTGATTTGCCGGCATTGGTATATCCGACAAGAGCGGCGATAGGGAATTTCTGGCGTGCCTTTCGTTGTTCCTTGCGGACTTTTGCGACCTTTTGAATATCTTTGTTAAGGTGGCTGATTCTTCTTTTAATTCGGCGTCGGTCATATTCCAATTCGGTTTCACCAGGTCCTCTTGTGCCAATTCCACCCCCTAATCTTGACATCAAAACCCCTAATCCTATTAATCTTGGGAAAAGATAATTCAACTGGGCTAATTCTACCTGAAGTTTCGCCTCTGAGGTGTGTGCCCGCTGGGCAAATATATCCAGAATTAATTCCGTGCGGTCAATGACTCTAACTTCGATTGCCTTTTCTATGTTTCTTACCTGGCTTCCAGTTAAATCATTATCAAAAATAACCAATTCTGCTTGACTTTGCTCAACCAGTTGTTTTAACTCATCAATCTTGCCTTTTCCAATATAAGTAGATACATCTGGTGAGGTTCTACTTTGAGTAATAGCATCACAGACAATTGCCCCTGCACTTTTAGCCAATGCGGCTAATTCTTCAAAGGAATAATTAAACTCTCCGTCTTTTATGCCGGCTATCTTCACACCAACTAAAATCGCCTTTTCGCTAATCTAAACTCCACCTCCAGAAAAGTAGAGAGTAGAAAGTAGAAAGTAGAAAGTAAAGAAAACATCACTCCTCACGCTTATCTCCTTATCTCCCACTTTCTATCTCCTACCACTATTTTTGTATCCACCCTGTGGACATGGCCGTTCTCCTGAAAATAGGAAGTAGAGAGTAGAAAGTAGAGAGTAGAAAGTAAAGAAAACATCACTCTTCACGCCTATCTCCTTACCTCCCACCTTCTATCTCCTACCACTATTTTCATCCTCCTTGTGCCCACTCCCTGTGGGCATGGGCGTTTCTCCCTGAACCTGCCAACCATTGCCTGTTGTTTCATTTCAGATGGCTAAATAGTTACGGTAATTTAACCACATCATTTATGCCAATGAATTTTAAGGTCATCGGGGTAATTATTAGTGCCTTTGAGATTTCAGGTTCGACTGCGACTACCTTAATTTTCCCTATTGACTCAGGTTTTTTTATCCGCTGAGTAAATGGGTCTAATTCACCTTCTCTTTTCCAGACCTCAAGTATCTGGTCAGGTTTTAACCCGTGTATTTTACCAAGATTGATAATCACTTTATCATCAGCAAGCCTCATTATCACTCCTTGAGTAGGGATAGTATTTATAACCTTTTCAGCTAAAAATGTCAATGCCTTAATTAATTTATCCTTTCCTCTCACCGGGAGTTGAGTTTTTAATATCTTTTTCACGGTTTTAAGGTCAATCAATTCAGCATTAATATCAATCCTTTGTTCAGTTTCATTTATTTTTAGTGCCAGGGCAAATTCAGCCTTTAACTTTCGCCCCACATCTATAATCTCCTTTTCATCATTAAGAATAAGTCCTCCTTCTGTTAAGGTTATATGTGGAAATTGGTTCAGGATACTGCGTAAGATTTTAAGTGTAATTTCTTCCATCTCGAAGTGAATTGGATTTGATGGATAGGCACAAACAACTAAGTCTATTTCTGATACAGGAATCTGGTCTATTTTTTCCTTTTTAACTAATGAGGTTTCATCCTCAAAGTATAGTCTTTCAAGCCTATCTTTTGCCTCTAAGTTAGTTGGGGTTAATTCAACCACTTTTATTAATTCGTCAATGGCTAATTGTTTCCTGCCAATAAGTTCATAGAGTTTAGCCAGAGCGAGGCGGGTGTTCGGATTCTGAGGGTCAAGGAGGATAGATTTTTTAAATTCAAAAGTGGCTAAAGTCAAGAATCCTTCCTGGAGATAATTTTCCGCACTAATGAGATGCTTTTCACTATCTTTTTTGCGTAAAGGTGAATCTACCGGTAGCCGATTAAATTCTAAAATAATCTGCTCTTCTCTAAATAATGCAACCTCATCGTTTGTGTCAAGAGATAGTGTTGTTTCAAATTCATTCAAGGCATCATCAAACATCCCTGATTTCTCATAGATAACTCCTAATGTATAATGAGCAAGGGAATTAGCGGGTGTGAGTTCGATCAACTTTTTAAATATCGGTAGGGCATTTTTATATTCACCAATTGTTAGATACAACAATCCATATTTAGTCAGGGCAACAGGATTCGTCGGATTTAGCTCTACTGCCTTTTTATATTCTGAAATCGCTTTATTAAATAAACCTTTTTGAAAATACAGCTCACCTAATTTAAGATAGGATGTTTCATTTCTGGGATTAGTCTTTTTTGCCAGATTAAAATAATAAATGGCATTTTTATCATCCTCAAAATCTTTAAGATAGATAGACCCCAGTTTGAGGTAAGCCTGAAAGTAGGTTGGGTCAATTTTTGTCGTCTGAAGATATTCTTCGATGCTGTTTTTTATCTTATTATTCTTATATAAAACATTCGCTAAGTAGAAATGTGCCTCAGGATTAACAGGGTCCAATCGAATTGCTTTTTCAAGATTTATTTTTGCACGGGATAATAAATTCTGAAGTTCATAGCATCGAGCTAAATTAATATATGCCTCAACATAATTTTCATCCAGGCTAATAGCCTTTTTATATGAGGCAGTAGCATCTTTAAACAGTCTTTTGGCTTGATATGCCTTACCGAGATTAAGGTAGGCAGACTTGTAGTAAGGATTAAGTTTTAAGGCAGATTTATATTCGAGGATGGCTTCTGAATACTGGTGGTTGTATAAATATTCATTTCCCCTGATATAATGGTCTTGTGCATCCAGGGCCGCTGAAGGTTGGACTGAACCTACTATAATTCCCACAATGAATATCAGGTTTTTTAAAATAGAATTATTGGGGAACCGTCTTGAATTATTCTTTTTTAACCTTATCTGATTTTTCCTCATTCTTTGATTCTAATTTTTCCACGATATTATCAATTCTTTTATTTATGTTAGCGATTTCATTCTGGAGACGACTTAATCGCTCACTAACCCTATCTTCAATCTGGTCTTGCCATTTCTTGGCTTTGAACTCTAACCAGTTCATTAAATCCTCTTCACGACCTTTTTCTTTATCTTCTAATCGCCGCAAAATATCAATTAACAAATTTTGTCTTTCTTCTTCTTTACTTGTCAATGTGGCTAATTTAGTTGTGATTTCTTCTTTTAAATTTTCTTTCTCCCTCGTTAAACTCGTAATCGTTTGGATATCCTGGTCTCGTAGAGCTCTATATTCTCTGGATTCCCGATGATGTCGTTTCGCATCGATAAAAAACAGGATAAAAAACATAATGATGGCTATACAACCGATTGCTGAGAATATAACCTGTAAAATTTGGACCATAAATTCTCCTTTCTATTGGTAATTTAGAGTTCTGCAACGCCAGGAAACTGTAGTTTTTAAGGGGGTATTTAAAACCTCTATTTTTATCAATTTCCTCCAAAAAGCAAAATGCAAAAAGCAAATATAAAAATTACATATCAAAATGTAAAATTATCTCTTTCCTTTCAGCGTTAAAGTACTTGAAGTCCTTTTTGAAATTTGATTTGTAATTTTGCATTTTGATATTTATATTTGATATTTACTATTTGATATTTAATATTTATTTGTTGTCTCCCCCAAATCCTATTTTGCAGAACCATATTGGTAATTAGTTACCAATTAACCAATTACTTACTTATAATTTCCTGAAGCCCTATTTTCCACAACTTTTACAACTTGGAGCAGTGCAGGTGCCACAACTTGACCCTGCCGTAGATGATGTTCCTCGTACCCCAAATAATGAGATTAATTTTTTTACCTCATCAGATTCACAATTGGCACATTTAATTATCTCATTATGAGTTCTTATTAAAACCTCAAATTTATTCCCACAATTTATACATTGATATTCATATATCGGCATAGATTTTAGTAATTTAAAGCATACCACAAAGATTAAAAAATGTCAAGAAAATTTTTTGGTTGACAAAAGTAATTAAGTTGTGATACAATTGGTTATCTAAACTGAAACAACAGGCAATGGTTGTCAGATTCAAGTTTTAGGATTCAAGGGACAAAAGAGAAAATAATATCCCGTGCTCCCTGGGTGTCATGTTGACTAAGTTTTAGACCTGATAAAAGTAGGTTTCCCAACCAGCGAACTGATAATTGGTAACTAATTACCATTCACCAATTACCAGTTACCAAGTTTAAGGAGATAATTAAAATGAAGAAAAAGATTATTTATGTCATAGGGCTAATATTAAGCCTTTTTATTGGTGGTGTAGTGGGGGCAAGGGTAGCTACACATCACGCCATATTCCCACAAAAAACTGTTTTCGTTGCCCAAACTGCGGTAAGTCAGGGAGGGCTTATTGACTTAGAGAATGCCTTTGTTAAAGTCGCCGAAGAGGTAAAACCAGCCGTGGTGAACATTAGTATCGAAAAAAAGATAAAAGAAAGAGGAATCTTCCCCGGCTTCAGAAATGAATTTAGTGACCCATTTTTTGATAACTTCTTTAAGGATTTCTTTAAGGAGTTTGAGCCGAGAGAATACACCCAGCAGAGTTTAGGCTCAGGTGTAATTGTTGATTCAAGAGGGTATATCTTGACCAATAATCATGTGGTTAAAGGGGCAGATGAGATTCAAATCACCCTGCTTGATGGACGAAAATTTAAAGGCAAGATAGTTGGTTCTGACCCCAAAACAGACCTGGCTTTAATAAAGGTAGAGGTAAAGGATAACCTTCCTTGTGCCCAATTGGGTGATTCGGATGAAATAAAAATAGGTAATTGGGCAATTGCCATTGGCAATCCATTTGGATTAGACCATACGATGACCGTTGGTGTAATCAGTGCTAAAGGCCGCTCAATTGGTGTAGCGGAATATGAAGACCTGATTCAAACCGATGCCTCAATTAATCCGGGTAATAGTGGCGGACCTTTAGTCAATATTCGCGGGGAAGTAATTGGTATCAATACGGCTATTGTTGCGGGAGGTCAGGGAATTGGCTTTGCTATCCCAATTAATATGGCAAAAAAAATCATCGGTGATTTGATTGAACATGGTAAGGTAATAAGAGCCTGGTTGGGGGTTTATATTCAAGAAATTACTCCAGAATTAGCGGAAAAATTCAAAAAAGCCCAGCCCAAAAAAGGGGTTTTAATCGCAACAATTATGCCCAATAGTCCCGCAGAAAAAGCTGGGTTAAAAATGGGTGATATTATTTTAACTGTCGAAGGAAAAGAAATTTCCACGCCACAAGAGCTTCAAAAAGAAATATTGAAAAGAAAAACTGGAGATACTGTTAAACTTGAGGTATTAAGGGACGGTAATATTCTTAGTTTTGAGGTCAAATTGGCACAACTAAAGGAAGAAGATGTTGTTGAAAAAGATGATAATATTTCTTCCTGGCGAGGAATGACGGTTCAAACCCTTACACCAGAGTTATCTCAACATCTTGGACTGCCTTCAACAGAAAAAGGTGTTTTAATCTCAGAAATAGCACCAGGAAGCGTAGCCCAGAAAATACGATTGCAAGGAAAAGACATAATTAAAGAAATAAATCATCAGCCAATTGAAAATTTAGCAGATTTTAATAAAATAGTTAAACAAATATCCAGAACAAGTGATGCAATGTTGGTGATTAAACGAGCACAACTAACCTTCTTTGTCGTCTTACCAGGAGAAAAAGAGTAATTCATGGCTGACATTTCTATATTTCTTGCCTTTGGAACCGGTATGTTATCATTTCTGTAACCGTTCACCGCAGAGACACAGAGACGCAGAGAAGAAAATTAAAATTTATGGACGATACGCTTAACATCCCTGATTTTCATCAGTGCAAGCTCTTGAGTACAACAACATTAAACTTGCCCTGATGAAAATCAGGGATGGATTAACAAATCTGGCTTACCTGCTTGCCGAATGTTCAGCAGGAGAATAGCACGCTGATGACGCGGATGTTGCGGATATTCGCGGATAGAAAATAGAAGGTGGGAAGTAACGAGATAAGCGTGAGGAGTGATGTTTTCTTTACTTTCTACTCTCTACTCTCTACTTCCTATTTTCAGGAGAACGGTCATGAGTCTGCGACTCACAAAGTCTTACGGTAAAATGTCAAGTAAAAAATTAAGTTTTTTTAAAAATATTTTTCCTGACTTATATCCCTAAAAAGGCACAAAAATAGTATGTTCGGATACAAGTGAATTTTTTAAATATCCA
>JBFLYA010000069.1 GCA_040757115.1 bacterium
TATTAGCAATATTTATTTATCTAATTTGCTCATTCCTTAGCAAAAGATTACCACCGGGCATTATTATTCCCATAGATTATCCTGGAGAGCGGAAGATACATAAAACTCCGACACCCTGCTCGGGAGGAATGTTCATTTTTTTCTCAATCTATATCTCTCTAATAATAACTTTTTCCCTTTATCCGAACATTTTCTTTAAAGATTGGCCAGGCTACACTTATACCTCCTTTATCTTTTGTGGTATGGGAATATTAATTCTTGGTCTCTGGGATGACCATAAGGACATTAAATCATTTGTTAAATTGGTATTCCAAATATGTATTTGTTCAATAGCGGTAATGGCGGGTATAAAGTTTAAAATCGTTGATCTGGAAATCCTTAATATTATCCTGAAGTTTATTCTGGTTTCTCATTTTTATAAATGGGATGAATCTGATTGATGGAATTGATGGTCTTGCGTCTGGAATTACATTTATCGTGACTATATTTTTGCTCTTTAATGAAGGATTTGAATTTACACCTTTAGCCTCCATTCTTTCTGGAGCAGTATTAATATTCTTTATCTTCAACCTATCAAAAAAGATATTTTTAGGCAATTCCGGCAGTATGTTATTAGGATTTTTACTTGCCGCCATTTCTATCTTTATATCAAATAAGGGAGAAAAAACAGATGTTTTATCGATTACTATTTTATGTTTTGGAGTTCCTGTATTCGATATTATAGCCGCTATTATAAGAAGGACAAAAGAAGGTAGGTCTATATTTATGGGGGATGGAAGACATATTCACATTATTTACTCAAAAAGGGCTTTCCCAATACAATGGTACTCTTATTCCTTCTTGGAGGCACTTTTATCTTAGGGTGTATATCTTTATTTATCTTCAAGTAGAGAGATATAGCACTTATTAATCAAAATTTGACCCCGATATGGTTATGAAATTCCAAATCACAAATTCCAAATTCCAAACAAATTCGGTAACCGTTCAGCCACAGAGGCACAGAGTTCACAGAGAATTAGAGAAATTAGCCACAAATGGACACGAATTAACCTGTAACATTCGATAAATGGTAATTGTTCAGGTAACAGGAATAATATTGAATATCGAATGTAGAATGATGAAGTTTCTGGATTTTTCTGTTTGGCCATTTTTATACTTTGAACATTCTACATTCGATATTCTACATTCTACATTCAATATTTTGTAAGCCAGAAGTGAGGCTAAAACCTCGCACTACAAATCTTTTTATTATTCGTGTTCATTCGTGGTTATATATTCCCTCTGTGTTCTGTGTGACTCTGTGGCTATATCCCTGAACGGTTACCCATTTTCCGCTGTCACATCCTGTTCATCATACTAATTTCAATCTACACTCATTAACAACCTTTTGCCAGGGAAAGCCGGGATGAAGGTCAGATTTATCCCTTCGCAGATGGTGGTGCCCAAGAATACCGCTAAATTGTCGATAGCTATCATCTGCATCAAAATGATTAGCTGGTGTCTGCCTGGGAATCTTAAATTGTTCGCAGAGTCCATTAATTAACCCAATCACAGATGAAATCTGGGCATCAGAGTATGCATCAAAAAATCGGTATCCTCTCCAGGGTACTCCATTATCATAATAGGGTTGTGTAAATAATGTCCGTTCTGAGACCTTGCCAAAGCAATAGAGTTTGCCCTCTCTTTGAATTAAACCACCTTCACTGGCAATCTCAATTCCAATGCTTCGTTTATCCACAGCACCACCACTCCCTTTAAGTCCCAGATGGAATGCCCAGTATTTAGGGGCAAAAACTTCATAGACGACACCATCTCTTTCTACAACATAAGCAGTAGCAATTCGACCACGGTCGCTCCTCCAGTAATTGATGGTGCTCAATGCTGTTCCCCCAACTGTGTGATGCAAAACAATTAAATCTTTTGCTATTTCGTTGGCACAATAATCCTTAGATTCAAGAAGAACTGTCCGGTTAATATTTAGTTTGTAGTCTGGTGAAGGAGCAAATAGTATCTTCCAGGTTGTTGGTCCAACAATACCATCAATAGTAAGATTTTTTTCCTTTTGAAATGATTTAACTGCAGATGCTGTCCCTTCTCCGAAATCTCCATCTATTGCTCCCTGATAATACCCTAACGCCTTAAGTCTTTTCTGAATCTCCTTTACCTCTTTCCCTTTTGAACCAGGTTTGTAAACTGCCATTGTTTTAACCTCCTTGAATTTCATTAAAATTAACCTTATCCTATAATGCCCACGATAATCCCTCCCTGTCCAATGCTAACAAGAGGGCAGTTTTGTGGTGTCCTTAAATGCCTCTACTACCCCTCTACTCCGGCACATAAACCACTCTCCCATCCTTTAACTGATAGGCGGTTCCCAGCCTGATGCCTTCCCCGGTTAATTTCTTATCTGTTACCTTCTTAGCCTTAATTTCCTTGCCTTTTTTGGTGATAATTTCCACCCTGCCATCCGCGGTCTTTTTGGTAATAGTTATTTCTGACTTTGGGTCAAGTAAATCCAGCATATTATAAGCCATAAACAGGGCAATCATCATACTGACGATAAAGACCACGCTGGCATCAAATAGGTTTGCTACCCCAGAAATAGGGTCTTCGAGTGGCTCTTCGTATTTCTCAAATCGTTTGTGTCTCTTCAAAAATCTCATTGTTCCTCCTGAAAAATAGGAAGTAGAAAGTAGAGAGTAGAAAGTAAAGAAGACATCATTCCTCACGCCTATCTCCTACCACTATTTGTAAGCGTTCAGCCATCAGGTATCAGCAATCAGTTAACATCCAGGAAATCAGGATAGTAACAAATCCTACAATTTTGCGTAAAGGGTGTCTATGTGTCTGGTAGTCTATGTAACCCAGACACTTAGACACCCAGATACCAGACTACCTGAGCGGTTACCACTATTTTCATCCTCATTCCTCTATCTTCTATTTTGTATCCGCGAATATCCGCATTATCAGCGTCATCAGCGTGCTATTATTTTTCATCGTCTTATTTACTTTTAGATATTAAACAATCTGCCTGCATTTGAAGTAGTAATATCGGCTATTTTCTGGATATTCATCCCTAAAATCTGACTAATCTTTGCGGCAGTATGTTTCAGATATACTGGTTCATTTCTTTTACCGCGATAAGGCACTGGCGTGAGATAAGGGCAATCTGTTTCGAGCAATAACCGCTCTAACGGAATAACTTTTATGATTTTAACTAATGAATCTGCATAAGTAACCGCCCCACTTATGGAGATGTAAAATCCTGCATTAATTACCTCTTTAAGCATATCCACATCTCCAGAAAAGGAATGGAGGACTCCACTAACGACATTCGCCTTCTCTTCTTTTAATATCTTTAAAATATCTGAATGTGCCTCGCGGTCATGAACGATAACAGGTAAATTTGTCATTCTGGCTAATCTAATAAATTGACGAAATACCTCTTGTTGAACAGGTTGAGGAGATAGGTTTCGATAGTAGTCTAATCCAATTTCTCCAATTCCAACTACCTTTTTATTTTTGGTTAATTCTAAGAATGAGGAATAGTGATTATCATTAAATTGGACAGCATCATGGGGATGGACACCGACGGTAGCGTAAATGAAATCATACCTTTGGGCTAATTCAATGGAGCATCTACTTGTGATTAAATCCGAACCAACATTTATAATAGTCTGTATTCCCTCTTGTTTTGCTCGGAGGATGACTTCATGGCGGTCATCTGCAAATTTTTCATCCTCAAGATGGGCATGGGTGTCAATTAGGGCTACGGAAGATTTTATGGTCATAAGAATCCTCATTCAACGATAAAGCCACAGCGGTAGTGGAGTATTTTCAACACTCCATCATAGTGCGTGGATAGTTACTTCTTTTTAAAGAGAACCTGCCAGATGGTTTTATTTCTTTCTTCTTCCAGCAATACTTCTTTATGGTGCAATTCCCTTTTTAAAGACTCAATCAATTGGTCTCTTTTTTTCAGTGTCTCGGCCTTTTCTTTTTGAAAAGCCTGATTTTGCTCTTCCAATTCTTTTTTAAGGATTGCAATGGTATCATCTCGCTCGGCTAAAGCCTTTTCTAAATGTTCTACCTTCTTTTCTCTATCCATCAAAACTTTATGGGTATCGTTAAGTTCTCGCGTCAATCTTTGTCTTTCTTCTTCCTCTTCCCATGCCTTAGCGGCTATTTTTGAAAAATCACTACTTGATGATTTTTTTTGTCCTGAATTTGATGATTTTTTTTCCATCGTATTTACTCCTCCTTTTAAGAAACGAACGCTCTCGGATAAAATTAAGCGGTAATTTTATTAGCCTTCGCACACCGCAAATTTTTCCTTCACCCCCACTTTTTAAGTAGAGAGTAGAGAGTAGAAAGTAGGAATTTTGTTTTATTTACTTCCTATTTCCCATTTCTTACTTCCTATTTTTATCCGAGAGGCTTCGAAACCAAACGCTATTGGAAATTTAGCGTTGATTTTATTGGTCTTGTGTAACTATTTTCAATCTCTGTGGTGATTTCTTTTTCCCCCTCAAACATATGTTCATCTATATTTATACTTCTAAGTGCTCTTTTCAGGTCATCTACCTTATTACAAGAAGAAATAGCCTCTTTATAACTAATCACATCATTTTTAAGTAATGCGGCTAATGATTGCTCCAGGGTTTGCATTCGATATTGACTTACTGATGTAAAAATAGTGTCATAGATTTTAGACAGGTTATGTTCTTCGATTAACTTTCTTATGGTTGGGGATGAGATTAGAATTTCAAAGGTTGCTACCCTACTTTTCCCATCTAACTTACGAATTAACTTTTGGGAAATTATCCCTTGCAAACTAAGGGATAATTGAACACGCACCTGCTGTTGTTGTTCTGTCGGGAAGATACTTATTATTCGGTCTAAAGTCTGGTCAGCACTGGCGGTATGTAAAGTACTCAAGACTAAGTGTCCAGTTTCTGCGGCACGCATTGCCACCTTAAAGGTATCCATATCTCGCATCTCACCGATACAGATTACATTTGGGTCCTGTCTAAAAATACTTATTAAGGCATCATTCATAGAAAGTGTATCTGCACCTAATTCTTTCTGAGTTATGGTTGCTTTTTTATCCCTAAATAGGAATTCGATTGGGTCTTCCACCGTGATAATATGGCAAGCACGGTTTTCATTAATATAGTCAATCATCGCGGCTAATGTTGTTGATTTGCCACTTCCCGCCGGGCCGGTTATCAGAACTAATCCGTGAGGGGATGCGGCTAAATCCTTTAATACCTCTGGGAGTTCCAATGAATCAATCGTTGGGACTTCAAATGGAATCGCCCGAAATACTGCGGCAGCCGTTCCTCGTTGAGAAAAGATACTTGCTCTAAATCGTGAGACACCAGGAATACTATAACTAATATCTACCCAGTGCCGCTCATCAAATCTTTTCTTATGTTCATCATCCATAATAGATTCTAACATCTTTTTTGTATCATTAGCATTTAACTTCCCTGTTTGCTCCGGAACAATCTCGCCGGCAATACGTAAGATAGGTGGTCTGCCTACCTTTACCTGTAAATCAGAGGCACCTTTTTCTATCATCATTTTAAGCAGATTATTAATTTCCATTTTTTAACCACCTCAATATAGACTCAAATATTACCCTGCCATCTTCGGTCCCGAGTCGCTTTTCACAACATCGCTCCGGGTGTGGCATCATCCCTAAAATATTCCCTTCACGATTGCATATCCCGGCAATATTGTCTATTGAACCATTCGGATTAGCCTCATCCGCACATCGACCCTCTGGAGTTGAATATCGAAATACTACCTGATTATTTTTCTTTAACTCTTCGATTGTTGTTTTGTCCGCATAGTAATTACCTTCTATATGGGCAATCGGGATATTTAAAACACGGTCTTGAGAAGTAACATTCGTAAACGGGGTTTTGTCATTTTCAACTCTAATGGTAACATATTTACATATAAAATTCAAGTTTTTATTGCGTAACATTGCCCCTGGCAAAAATCCGGCTTCAAGTAAGATCTGGAAACCATTACAAATTCCTAAAATTATCCCGCCTCGACTCACAAACTTTTCAATTCCAAACATTACCTTTGAAAATCGGGCAATTGCTCCGGTGCGTAAATAATCCCCATACGAGAATCCCCCTGGTAAAACGATGCAATCATATCCTTCCACATAACTTTGTTTATGCCAGATATATTCTACCTCTTGATTAAATATATGTTTTAGCACCCAATAACAATCATGGTCACAATTTGACCCCGGGAAAACGACAACACCCCATTTCATAGAGTAGTAAGTAGTAAGTAGTGAGTAATTATTACATCCTCTATCCCTCTACATTCCTACCTTTTATTTCACCTCCTCTATTTCAAACCTATAATCTTCAATCACCGGATTAGCCAGGAGTCGGTCGCACATTTGCTCAATCGTCTGTGTATTTAATCCAGTGGCTTTTATCTCTAAATATTTTCCCACTCGAACATCTTCTATTCCTTGATAACCAAGTGATTCAAGGGCTTTTTTTACCGTAACACCTTGCGGGTCTAAAACAGTTTTTTTTAAAGTAATATAAATTTTGGCTAATGACATAAAATACCCCTTCTCTTTGGTAAATGGTAACTGGTGAAACGGACATGAGCCAGGGCTCACAAAGGGCAATGAAAATGGGAGAAGGACAACCCCCTAACCCCCTTTATTAAGGGGGAATATCTGTTCTACACCATAGGATACAAGTCTGTGGATACTATACTAATTCACTAATCTCTAATTCACTAATTCGCTATTTTCAGGTGAAACGGACATGCCGACAAGTCGGCACATAGGAGGATGAAAATACTAGAGGGTAGAAAGAGAAAGAAAAGGCTTGTCTTTCCTTACTTTCTACTCTCTACTTTCTACTTCCTTATTTTCAGGAGAACCCTATTTCTTTAAAGTCTATCAATTACTCCTCCAAATCCACCTACCCTGAGTAAAACAGAGAAAATAAGCAAACAAAACAATAACGCCATAACACAATAATCTATACTCGAGATTTTAAATTCAAGATACTGTGAGCGTGGTTCTTTACTACCAAATCCTTTTGATTCTAATGCTTGAGCCAATAGGTCTGCTTTTTTAATCGCATAAGCAAGAGTAGGAATAATCAAAGGGATATATTTTTTACTCCTTGTAATCATTCCACCTTTGTCTAACTCTAATCCACGGGCTAATTGAGCCTGCACAATTGTCTCCAATACTTGAGCAAAAGTTGGCACTAATCTAAAAGCAAGTGATAACGCAAAACTAACCCGAAACGGCAATCCAAATCTGTTTAATCCCCAGGTAAACTCCTCTACCGTGATACAAGAAATGAATATCATCCCTGAAATAGCCATCATTATCAATCTAAAACTCATCCCCAGGCCATAAAGAAGGGATTCTTTAGATACAGATAAAAAACCAAACTCCCAGAGAACAGTTTCTCCTTTTATAAAAAAAGACCACATCACCGGACACATAATCCCCAGCCACATAAGAAGTGTCTTTATTCGCCAGATGTTTTCTAAACATTGGCTTTTGTATCCAATCAAAAGAGTAAATCCCAACACCACTAATAAATAACCAGGATGGTTAAAAACTAAGCTTAAGGCAAAAAGAAGGATTAGACTTATAATTTTAGTAATAGGATTTAAGTTATGTATTGGGGTTTGTTTATCTAAATAAAGATATATGGCAATCCCTCCTCACTTTACCTAATTATATAGAGTTCCGCAAAACTAAGAAACTGTAGTTTTTAAGCGGGTATTTAAAACCTCTATTTTTATCAATTTCCTCCAAAAATCAAAATGCAAAAAGCAAATATAAAAATTACATATCAAAATGTAAAATTATCTCTTCCCTTTCAGCATTAAAATACTTGAAGCAAAGATATTACCAAATTCCTCCAACTCTTTGAGAAACACTATCCTTTGGCAACTTATCGATGAATTCTATAAGTCGCAGAGTAAAGTTATACAATCTTTTCTTGAAGTCCTTTTTGAAATTTGATTTGTAATTTTGCATTTTGATATTTATATTTGATATTTAATATTTGATATTTGATATTTGATATTTGATATTTATTTGTTGTCTCCCCCAAATCCTATTTTGCAGAACCTTATACCTAATTATACACTAAAAATTAATTTTGGTCAAGAAAAAAATTGTTGCATTCTTTTTAAAATGATGATATAATTATTTAAATTTAATGAGTGTGAATTTTAAAATCAAGGTAATCCCTAAAGCCTCGAAAAATGAGATATTGGAACTGACAGACGGGTTATTAAAAATAAAAGTTACTGCTCCACCAGTTGAGGGAGCGGCAAATGAAGCGGTTATAAAACTATTAGCCAGAAAATTAGGCTTAAAAAAGTCACAAATTGCTATTGTTCAGGGGCAAAAATCAAAGATTAAAACGATTGAACTAAATGGAGTAAATGAAGATGAACTATCAAGATACATTGAACTTGCCAAAAACAGAGTTTAAAATGAAGGCAGACTTGCCTAAAAGAGAGCCGGATATTTTAAAATCCTGGCAAGAATTAGATATCTATAATACCCTACGCCAGGAGAGAAAAGACAATCCCAAATATGTCTTACATGATGGTCCTCCTTATGCCAATGGTGACATCCACATGGGTCATGCCTTAAATAAAATATTAAAGGATATTATCGTTAAGTATAAATCAATGAAAGGATTTAATGCCCCGTATGTGCCGGGCTGGGATTGCCACGGATTGCCGATTGAGTATAAAGTCGTTGCTGAAACAAAAGATAGTGATAAATTAACGAAAATGGAGATTCGCAAGATTTGTCGAGATTATGCCATTTATTTTGCTGGTGTGCAAAAAGAGGAATTTAAAAGACTGGGAATATTAGGGGACTGGGAAAGACCTTATTTGACATTAACCAATGACTATTCCGCCGCGGTCATTGAGGTGTTTAAAGAATTAGTCGAAAAAGGGTATATCTACAAAAGTAAGAAACCTGTCTATTGGTGTGCGACCTGTGGCACGGCTTTAGCTGAGGCTGAGGTGGAATATAAAGAGGTTTCCTCCCCTTCTATCTTTGTCAAATTCCCCATAAAACCAACGGCTAAATGGGAAGAATTTCAATCCAAAATTTTGCTTCGCAACATTCTTCGAATTCAAAATCCCTCCATACTCATCTGGACGACTACCCCCTGGACACTTCTGGCGAATGTTGCCATTGCTCTCAATCCACAATTTGAGTATTCACTTATTAAAGTAGAGGGTGAAAACTTAATTATGGCTCGGGAACTAATTGAATCAACATTAACCGCCGCAGGGAAAAAGGACTATGAAGAATTAGCCACATTCAGAGGAGATGAATTAGAGGGAATTGTTTGCCAACACCCATTTATTGAGCGTGATTCGCTGGTTATTTTAGGTTCTCATGTCACCAGGGAACAGGGCACAGGATGTGTTCATACTGCTCCAGGACATGGGTTAGACGATTATGAGGTCGGATTCAAATATAACCTGCCTGTTATTGCCCCGGTAGATAGTAATGGTAAATTTACGAATGAAGGAGATGAATTTGCTGGCTTAAATGTCTTTTCTGCTAATAAACATATCATTGAAAAAATACACTCACTTGGAAAACTCTTTCATCAAGAGACAATTACGCATTCTTATCCTCATTGTTGGAGATGTAAGCATAAAATTATTTTTCGTGCCACAGACCAATGGTTTATCCGATTAGAAAATGATGAATTACGACAAAAAACACTTAAGGCAATTGAGGATGTTACCTGGGTTCCTGCCTGGGGTGAAGAACGATTTTATAATACAGTGAATTTGCGGGCTGATTGGTGTATCTCAAGACAGCGGGCATGGGGTGTGCCAATTCCTGCTTTTTATTGCACAAATTGCCAGCAAACCCTTCTGGATTCAAATATAATTGAGATGATTAAAAATCAAATCCGAGAGCAAGGGATTGACATTTGGTTTGAGAAAGATGCAGATTCCTTTTTGCCTGAAGGAATAAAGTGTAAAGAATGTGGAGGTAACAAATTCAGAAAGGAAGAGGACATTATTGATGTCTGGTTTGAATCCGGGGTAAGCCATCGGGCGGTGCTTAAAAAGAGCCAAGAACTTACCTTCCCGGCTGACCTTTATTTAGAAGGCTCTGACCAACACCGTGGCTGGTTTCAATCCTCAATACTTACCTCAATGGCAACGGAAAAAATACCACCATACAAAGCCGTCTTAACTCACGGATTTATGTTGGATGAGGAAGGAAAGGCAATGAGCAAATCTATGGGAAATGTTATCTCCCCATTGAATATTATTGACAAATATGGGGCGGATATTTTAAGGTTATGGGTAATCTCAGAAGATTATCGCGGGGATGTCCGATTAGGACAGGAAATACTTACCCGAATGGGTGAATCTTATCGAAAAATACGCAATACATTTAGATTTATGCTGGGAAACCTTTATGATTTTAATCCATCAAAAGATAAGATTGCATATCCAGACCTGATGCGGATTGATAAATGGGTATGCCATCAATTGACATTGCTAATTCAGAAGGTAACAGATGCCTATGAGAAATTTGAATTTCATCTCATCTATCATTTGATACTTAATTTCTGCTCAAGTTTCCTGAGTGCGTTATATTTGGATATACTTAAAGATAGGCTTTATACCCTTGCCGCAGACTCAAAAAAAAGAAGATCAGCCCAAACCGTGATGTATGAAATTACTACTTCGTTGACTAAACTGTTGGCGCCTGTTTTAAGTTTTACCTCAGAAGAAATATGGCAAAATTTGATTATTGAAGATAAAAAAACAAGTGTGCATTTAACCCTGTTTCCAACACCAAATTTAAAATATTTAGATGAAACTACCGCAGAACAATGGGAGGAAATTCTGGATGTCCGAGAGAAGGTCAGTAAGGCATTGGAAGAGGCAAGAGCCAGTGGCTTAATTGGCTCATCATTAGAGGCACAGGTAATTTTGACTTATCCCCCTGAAAAGGAAAATCTACTTAGAGAATACGAAGATGAATTAAGATTTGTCTTTATTGTCTCTTATGTCGAGTTGATAAAAGGGGAGGAACTAAAAGTCGAGGTAAAAAGGGCTAAAGGGAGTAAATGCAGTCGTTGTTGGAATTACAGCGAGGCAGTTGGAAGTTTTACCCCACATCCAACTCTTTGTGAACGATGTATTAAAGTGGTCTCGCATGGTAACTGGTAATTGGTAATTGGTGAATGGTAATTAGTTACCAATTAACCGATTACCAGTTACCAATTACCATTTACCATTTACCAGTTACCAAAAGTAAGGAGGAAGATTAGCACAATGGAAAAAGAAAAATTAGAACAATACAAAACCAAATTATTCGAATTACGAGAGATTCATCAAAAAGAAAAAGAATTTGTGGAGGAGGGATATTTACGGAATTCCCAACGCGATGCCTCTGGAGATTTATCTGCTTACTCAATTCATATGGCAGATGTTGCCGCTGATAGCTATGAACGCGATAAAGATGCCGGATTAGCCAATAATCTGAACAACATCTTATATGAAATTAATGAGGCACTTTACCGGGTAGAAAAAGGCGAATATGGAATATGTGAATCTTGCCATCGCCCAATTAATGAAGAACGTCTCCAGGCTATGCCCTATGCCCGATTGTGCATTGAGTGTAAAAAGAGGGGAGAGAAGAAAGAAGATTAAAAGACAGGGGTCAGAAATCTGACCTCTGTCTTCTGTAATGGAGGTAAAATATTAAAAAGATTGAAAAAGAACTGTGCCACTATTCTAATTGCCACTATTGTTTTAATATTAGATAGGATAACTAAATTCATCGTTCAACAAACTATGTCTGAAGGAGAAACTATCCCTATCTGGCAGGATATATTTTCTTTATCTTATATACAAAATGAAGGCATAGCCTTTGGCTTTCTGGCTGATTATGGACAATTGTTGGTCGTTACAACCACGCTGATTATCGGGATAATTGTATTCTTACTATTCAGGCTTAAATCTATAAATTATTGGACAGCAGATGCCTTTGGATTGGTTTTAGGTGGTGCTATGGGGAATTTATGGGATAGGCTCTCAGTCGGCGGTGTAATTGACTTCATAGATATTGGATATAAAGATTATCGCTGGCCAGCATTTAATTTAGCCGATGCAAGTATTTGTATTGGGGTTTTTATGTTATTATTAACCAAGAAAGAGAAATAGAAATAATTCCACCTGTGCGATTAGACTAATTCATCGCAGAGACGCAAAGGAAAAATAAATGTAAAATGTAAAATAGGAAATGAAAAATGGGAAATTTTAGTCCTTCGCAAGACTCATTACCTTTCAGTTATACATTTTCATTTTACATTTAACCGCACAGGTGGAAACACTTCGTCTATCATGCCAAATTGGGAGTATAGAGGAACAAGTTCGTTTATAAACAAGTTAGATGAAATTGCTGCCCTGAAATAAGGAGAAATTAAAAAATGGCTAAAAGAAGAATATTTATTAGTTTTGATCATGATGATACTTCACAAGTCTTGGGTTTTATGGGGTTGCGAAATATAATTGACAATTTTGATTTTTATAATCACAAACTTGATAGAAGAATAAATAGTCGCGATAAGGACTATGTCTGTAGAGTTATTAGAGATGAGTATATTAAGCCAGCATCAGTAACAGTTGTTCTTATTGGTAACAATACTGCTAATAGTCCATGGGTGAAATGGGAAATCGAAGAAAGTAAACGACAGGACAAAGGTATCTTAGGAATTTATTTAAAGGATAGCCGAGGCAATGTCCCGGTTGGTATTCCTTCAAATGCTGTTGGTAGCTGGCAACCTGATAAATTTGCAGATTGGATTGAATGGGCATATCAACAATCAAGGAAATAGAGATGATTGAAGAATATTCATTCCTCCTGAGTTTTATCTTAAAAATTATCAAAAAGCTCGTGGAATATACCACATTATTTACATTTTGGGACGGCATTTTACTCACTGCTATAATAGTTGTGATAATATATTTAGTTACACAGCATAAAAAATATAGAGTTAAATCAGCAACTATAAATATACCCTTTTCACTTGGCAATATCACCTACGAACTAACAGAAGAAGATAGAATTGTTGCGTGGAAATTATATATTCAACTAAAGACACGCAAAGCAGCTCTTATCTTTGATGAAGATTATGATGTTGTTGCGGATGTATATGATTCCCTTTATGAGATTTTCCCGATTGCAAGAGATCTTCTTATGGGTCTTCCTTTAGATGAGATTCAGAGAAAGCCTAATATAGCAGATTTGGTTCTTCGAGTTCAAAATGATGGCATCCGACCTCATCTGACAAAATGGCAATCTGATTTTCGTAGATGGTGGGCCAAGGCAATAGAATACCCCGGTAACAAAGATAGTAGACCCCAGGATATTCAAAAGAATTATCCAAAATACGAAGAACTAATCAAAGAATTAAAGGAAATGAATTTGGAACTTAACAAATACGCTGAAAAGTTACTATTCATTGCTCAAACATCCGCACAGGCAAGACGAAAAATGAAAAAGCCTATACCAATACAACCATCTGGTGGCAAAGAGAGACGAAACAATTATGAAGAATAGAAAGTATGAACAAAACGAATATGCTCATCTAAGTAATAAAGGAATAGAGTAATGTATAAAGCATCTGATGTTTTCAGTGATACAGATAGAATCTTTTGTGCTGAACAACCTGCAAAATATGAAACAAGAAAACTTATACCTTTTTATTACAATTCTGAGAAGAAGATTAAACTTTTTAATGGGGATGCATTACATCTTCTCAAGAAAATACCTGATAGTTGCATTGATATGATTTTTGCTGACCCACCTTATTTTGGAAATCAATCAGGATTGATTATTAAGCGTACTGACGGACATGCAGAAACCTTTGATACTCAAAAGGCGAAATTTGCTTACTCAAAATCGCTTCAATATCAGTTTGAGTTTCATTACACCTGGTTGAAAGAGGCTCAAAGAGTCTTAAAAGATGGTTCTACCATCTGGATAACAGGTACATATCATAGCATTGGAGTAGTAAATGTTGTCCTTCAGGATTTGGGGTTCAAGATTCTCAATGATATAATCATTCATAAAATAAATGCTCCCCCTAATTTTAAGGGGTCATGTTTCAGAGCAGTTACTGAAACTATGCTTTGGGCTAAAAAAAATTTTAAAGGTAAAACTAAATTTAACTACTGGACAATGAAACAATTGAATGGCGGGGTTCAGATGAAAAATCTTTGGGAATATTGGGCAGAGAAGAATCCATTTAGACACCCCGCTACTAAACAACCAATTATTTTAGAATATGCAATATTGGCAGGTTCTCACGAAGGAGATTTGATTCTTGACCCATTTGCTGGTTCAGGAACTACTGGTTTTGTGGCTCAAGGACTAAACCGAAAATGTGTTATGATAGAGATAGACCGTAATTATTGTCAGCTTATCAAAAGCAGGATAGAGGGAAAATATGGACAATTCAAAAGAAAAACAAAAAATTAAGGAAGAATTCCGTAACAAACTTCTAAAATATGTTGATCAGTTTAATTTGGCTGTATCAACTGATAAAGGAGACTGGATTGTAAAAGGATTTATAGATATTGCAAAGAATATCTATACTATCTCTGTGGATACCAAAGTTGTCTCAAAAATCATGGAGCTTCTTCTTTTCCCTAAAATATGTCAATTTGCTCAAGAAAATTACTATAAGATGGTTCTATGTAAAGAACAAAACTTTTATCCGGATATGAGTTTTATTGATCTTGCTAACAATAAGTATGCATTAGATATTAAAAGCACTTATCGAAAAGATGGAAAGAGGGTAAATGGAATGACATTGGGAGCATTCACAGGTTATTTTCGTGACCGCAAGAGTAAGAAAAATATTACTTTCCCTTATGATGAATATGTTGGTCACTTCGTTTTAGGAATAATCTACTCCCGTGCAGATGAAAATGTGGATGAAAGAAAAATTTATCATCTTGATAATCTTCAGAATATAACTTCAGTCGTTAAGGATTTTACCTTCTTTGTACAAGAAAAATATCTGATTGCAGAAGATAGACCAGGAAGTGGCAATACAAAAAATATAGGCTCGGTGGTCAATATTGATGAGTTGATAAATGGAAGCGGGCCTTTTGCAAAATTTGGAGAAGAGGTATTTGATGATTATTGGATGTATTATCTGACGAAGGATATGGCAAGAGCTGTAGATCTCAAAGGTTCTCCTTATAAAAATCTCAAAGAATATTTACAATATAAAAAATTAGAGGTATGAAAGATGAATAGAGCCAATCCCCAACAGATGACATTGATTAAGGAAATTCCTGTTTTTCCTTCTACCCGCTATCAAGGGAGCAAACTAAAGATAGTAGATTGGATATGGGAAAATATTAAAGATTTAAAGTTCCATACCGCTCTTGATGCATTTGGAGGCACGGGGTGTGTTGCCTACCTCTTTAAACAGAAAGGGAAACAGGTTACTTACAATGATATATTGAAATTCAATTGGTTTATAGCACTTGCCTTGATTGAAAATGACTCTGTAACCCTGACCTCAAATGATATAACCTTTTTAGTTACTAATCATAAAGAGATTAAATATCCTTCTTTTGTTTATGATACATTCAAGGACATCTATTTTACCGATGAAGAAAATCAATGGATAGATGTTGTTATTACTAATATAGATCAATTAGACAATCTATATAAAAGGGCTCTTGCTTATTATGCCCTTTTTCAGTCTTGTATAATTAAAAGACCATTTAATCTCTTTCATAGAAAGAATCTTTACTTAAGGTTTTCTGATGTTGAAAGGAACTTTGGGAATAAAACCACATGGGATACACCTTTTTCCACACATTTTAGAAAGTTTATTGGTGAAGTCAATCAAGCAGTGTTCTCTAATGGTTTGCAGAATAAAGCAGTTAATTTAGATGTTTTTGATGTTGAAGGAAACTTTGATCTGGTTTATATTGATACGCCATATATTTCAAAAAAGGGTGTAGGGGTTGATTATTTTAGTTTCTATCATTTTTTAGAGGGTTTGGTGAGGTATTCTGAATGGGAAAAGATGATTAATTATCGCACAAAACATAAAAAATTGAGAAGTGATAAAAATCCGTGGATTGATAAAAATCAAATTTGTTCAGCTTTTGAAAGATTAATTAAGAAGTTTGCAGATAGTATTCTGGTTATTTCATACAGGTCAGATGGTATCCCTACAATTTCCGAATTGGTAAATCTGTTAAAGAAATACAAATCAGATGTAGAAGAATTAACGCGCAAAAATTACAAATATGTTTTGAGCAACAACGATTCGGAAGAGGTCTTACTTATTGGAAAATAGAAAAGTAGGGAAGCAACTTCATCTAACACAGCATAAAAGGTTCGTGCCGTGCGGCACTCACCCAAATTTTTGCTTCGCAAAAACTTCTTTTATGCTGACACCGTTATACGCAATTCTGCCGTATGGCGTTTGAAGATAGATAATTATGAGAAAGAAAAATAGTAGGAGAAATAGATACATATTAAACAGAATTACCGTTAATCCTAAAGTAATGGTTGGTAAGCCGACTATTAGAGGATTAAGAATTACTGTTGAGCAAGTTTTAAAGGCTCTTGCTAATGGAATTCCAACTGAGGAAGTACTCAAAGAGTATCCAGAACTTGAGCCAGAAGATATTCATGCTGTTTTTGTATTATGCAACTGAATTAGTAAGCGAAGAACAAGTTTTTCCAGTTGCAGTATAAGGTATAAAAAATGAATCAAAAAGAACTAAGATTTTTAGTCGATGTTGGTGTTGGAAAGAAAGTAGAAAATTGGCTTTTAAGAAGTGGTTATAACATAAAAGATGTAAGAGATATAAATCCAGGGTAACTATTCACCACGAAGAACACGAAGGACACGAAGAAAATTAGATGGTCTCTGATGCGTCTCTGTGTCTGTGCGGTGAAATAGTTACGATTAAAATGAGGATAACAAAATGCATCCAGTATTTTTAAAGATAGGGCCAATTACCATTTATTCCTATGGTGTTATGCTGGCTATGGCATTTGCCACAGGAATATATTTAGCCCAAAAAAGGGCAAAAAACATTGGATTGAATTCAAAAATAATTATTGACTTAGGTATTTATATCCTGATAGGTTCAATTATTGGCGCAAGGCTTCTTTATGTCCTGACTAATTTAGACGAATATAAATCTCAACCATTACAAATAATCTTCTCAAGGTATGGATTTATATTTTATGGTGGATTAATAGGGGCAACGATTGTCAGTATCTGGTATTTAAAGAAACAGAAATTACCTGTCTGGGAAATAGCAGATGTCGTGGCACCGTCTATCGCCATAGGTCAGGCAATAGGTAGGATTGGGTGCTTTTTAAATGGATGTTGTTATGGGAAACCCACAACATTACCCTGGGGAGTGATGATGCCAGGGAGTAATCCGCTGGATTTAACCCCACTTCACCCAACTCAACTCTACTCCAGTCTGGCTAATTTACTTACATTTCTTATACTTAGTTACTTGTGGCAAAAACGCAAATTTACTGGCCAGATATTTTTGAGCTATCTTATATTGTATTCTATCGCCAGATTTATGATTGAAATATATCGTGGGGATAACCCCGAAATGCTATTTCATCTTACGCTATCTCAAATAATAAGTATCTTTATTGGCTTAGTCGCAATGACCATTTATGGTCGTAAGGAAATAGGGAATAGACAAATAAGTATTGAGAAGGAATCTATGTAATCTCCAAAATCTACAGATAACATAGATTGCTTATCCCTACAACGACATCTATGATTGATCCACAAATCAAGTGGTCTGGTGTCTGGGTGTCTAAGTGCCTGTGAGGTGGGTATGAGTGACGATAAGTATCGGCTGGATGATTTTGAGCTTTATCAACTGGCACGTAAGTTTCGACAAAATGTTTACAAGCTCATTAA